>JAKDIE010000156.1 GCA_030450655.1 Ruaniaceae bacterium | reverse complement strand
CACCTCGTCAAATATGCGCAACCCACCCATCGTGGCGGTGATGATGACGAAGATCATGGTGCCGCGGATGGATGGCAGGGTGACTGAGAAGAAGCGGCGGATCGCACCGGCGCCGTCGAGCGAAGCAGCCTCGTAAAGATCACGTGGCACGGCCTGCATGGCTGCGAGCAGGATCAGTGCGTTATAGCCCGTCCAACGGAAGTTCACCATCATGGCGATAGCGAAATGTGAGGGCAGAGCGGTGGACTTCCACGCCACCGGATCCATTCCGATCAGCTGAAGTACCGCGTTGACGAGGCCGCCATCCTGCGGATCGCGGAAGATAGCGGAGAAGATGATCGCCACGGCAACGGGTGCCACGATGTACGGAAGCAGTACGCCCATGCGCCAGAAGGTCTTGGCGCGGAGATTCCGGTCAAGTATGACCGCAATGAAGGTTGCGGCGACGATCTGGGGGATGGTCGAGATCAGGAAGATCGACATCGTGTTGGCGAGCGAATGCCAGAACACGGTGTTCCCGAACAGGACGTCCGTGTAGTTGTCGAGGCCAACGAAGGTCGCCTGATCGACGCTCTGCGTGGTCAGCTTCCAGTCAAAGAAGGACACGAATGCGGTAAAGGCGAGCGGAAATAGGCCCACGATCGCAAAGACGATGAAGAAGGGCGAGACGTACACGTACGGCGTGGCCTTCAGCAGGAAGCGCGAGAGGCGGGGGCTTCGTGAGTGCTCTGGTGCGGGAGTGGTGTGCGGCGATGTTGTCATAATGCGTCCTTGCATCGGTGTGACCGGGTGGGCTGGGCTGCGCGAGGGGACCCGCGCAACCCAGCCCGTACCTACGGTGTAGGCCCGATCAATTGATGTCGTTCTCCTGGAGGAGAGTCTCGAAACGTGCCCATGCGGCGTCGAGGTCACTCAGTTGGCCGGCGTTGATCTCTGAAATCACGCCTCCCATCACGGTGTCCTGAATGACGGAATCCTGTGGGCCCTTGAACTGGGCGACGACGCCCTCGGCGCGGCTGGAGAGGATCTGGCCAACGGGAGCGTTGTTGAACGTTTCGTTTGTGAACTCGGTGACGTCCGGGCTTTCCTGCGCCTCAAGCTGGCTTGGGTATGCGCCTGCGTTCTGGAACGCGATGATCTGCTGCTCAGGAGCGGTGAGCCAGTCAGCGAGCGCCGCAGCCTCCGCAGCGTGCTCGGTCACTGCCGGAACCGCAAAGAACGAGCCTCCCCAGTTCGTGGCCCCACCGGGGAACACGTCCGCGAAGTCCCACGTGTGATCGCCCGATTCGACGGCTTCGGTGATGGAGCCGAGCATCCAGCCTGGGCAGACGTGGACGCCAAAGCCACCCTGGAAGTCCTCGTTGTCCCAACTCCACGAGTCAATCTTGGCGGTCAGGCCCGCGTTTGACGCGTCGACGATATCGCCGAGGAATGCCTTGATGTCTACGCTCTCGGTGTTCAGCGAGCCGTCAGCCTTGTAGTAGCCCTCATCGAGTTGGTTGACGAACGAGTTCATGGCGAAAGCGGGAACGCCGATCCACGGAATGCCCGTTGCGGCGGTGAATTCCTCGCCAACCTCCCAGAACTCGTCCCATGTGGCGTCGTCTCCGCCTAGCGCCTCGGCGAACCCAGCGCGATCACTGGCGATGCCAGCCTCCTCCATCAGCGTGGCGTCGTAGCAGAGGCCCTGCGGGCCGATATCGGTGCCGTATCCCCACACCTCGCCCTCTTCGGTCACGGCCTGCTCGAACTTCCAGTCGACCCAGCGGTCTCTGAGATCCTCTGCGCCGTACTCGTTGAGATCGACGAAGTTGCCGGCGAGCTCGGACATCTGCCCGCGCCAGCCCTCCTCGATCATCTGTACATCGGGAAGCCCAACGCCGCCGGCGCCGATCGCGTTCAGAACTGACGTCAATGCGTCGCCACCCTGACCCAGGTTCTGCTCTTCGATCGTGATGCCCTCGTGGGTTTCTTCGTAGAGCCGGAACAGGTTGTTGTTGCCATCGGCGTCACCCTCGTAGCCAGCATTTCCGAACACGTTGACAGTGAGCGTGAGTTCCTCTCCGCCCGCCTCCGGCGTTGAGGCTCCCGGCGCGCCGGTGCCATCTGCCGGAGTGTCGCTGGATCCGCCGCACGCGGACAGCACCATGGACAATGCAATGGCGCTCGCCGCAAGTGTGAACCCGCGCGTTGTTCCCTTACGCATGTGGACTCCTTCGTCGTTGTGGTCTTTCGACCTTTTTCACAGCCAACCATTGGCCATGGTGGAAGCGCTCCCATGCCTATGCGTCTATCACACTGCGAAAGCCGAGCATGGTTGGCGCGTCAACATTGAGAGACCGGTCGAAAGCTTGGGCCTTCGTGGAAGCGCTCCCAGAGTGCTCTCACTGTAGCGTCTTTCTCGCGGATGCTAAAGCGCTTGAGGAAATTGGAAGGTAACAGTTTGATCAAGCTCTGGGCGCGAGGGGACTTCCTGGGCCCGCTCCTACCTCCGGCTTGGTTCCGCGCTGGCTACGTGAGCGTGTGGCGCGATGCACGGCGCACCCACGTCACGGCGCGCTGGGGCCCCGCTGGCAACTGGGGCACCAGTACATGTTGCGCCCCTCGAGCACGCCAATACTCACCGGCGTGCCGCACAGCAGGCACGGTTGACCCGCGCGCCGGTACACGTACACCTCACCGCCGTGCGCGTCCACCCGCGGCGGCCGGTTCTGCGCCTCGGGCCCGTGCTCGTCACGCACCGTGTCGATCGCCCCCACCACCACCGCGTGGTGCATGAGTCCCACGAGGTCCACCCACAGCGCATCCCACGTGCGCCGATCGATCTCACGCCCAGGGATAGTGGGATCGAGACCATTCCGAAACAGAACCTCGGCGCGGAAGATGTTCCCCACCCCCGCGCTGACCCGCTGATCCATGAGTAGCGCCGCGATCGACTTCCCCGAGCGGCGCACCCGCGCATACCCGCGCTCGGGATCGGCGTCCTCCCGCAGCGGATCCGGCCCACTCGCCGCAACAACGGCGGCACGCTCATCCGGCGAGATGATGCGGCACCACTGCGGGCCGCGCAGATCCGCCGCAGTCACGCCGTCGTGAATGCGCAGCCGCACCTGCCCCCACGGCTCGGCGAGCGGCTCGAAGCGCAGCTTGCCGATGAGTCCCAGGTGAATGTGGACGCTCTCCGCAGTCGCGAAGTCGAGGAAAAGGTGCTTGCCCACAGCGTCCCCGCCCTCGAGCACCACGCCGTCCAGACGCGAGGCGTCGAAGCGCCCCTGCGGCGAAGATGCGTGGACCGGGCGGCCGCCGAAGGTCGCGGAAAATTGATCGGCGATCCCGTGAATCACATTCCCTTCCGGCACCCGGCCAGCCTAGTCGATGAGCGCGCGGCGCCCATCTCTCAACCCACCCAGGGTGCCGATTTCTGCATGCCCGACGGCGGCGTCGTCGGCCTGGGAGAGAACGCCACGGCGCGTTCGGGTGCTCGGGTGGTGGGCGGGCATTGCGCGAATCCGCGAATGCGCGTTAGTGTGCACACGTCCGAGCATCTCTCGTGACAGATTTGGAGAACCCGTGAACATCACGCGCATCGCGAACCGCACCGCTGAGCTGGCCAGCTCGCGGATGTGTTGTTGCATGCGCTCGGCGTTCACGATGTGTTCCGTGCGATAGCTCCAGCCCCGCACCTCGCGCGCATCGCGCAACGCCGTTAAACCTGGCCCAGTACGAGCCTGCCTTCGCGGGCCTCGGGGCGCCGCCCGGCGAACGTTTCCCACTCCAGTGAGTGGCAAATGCTCGCGGAAGCAGCGTCCGCCGTACATTCGCCACTCCACGGAGTGGCACCGCACGCACCCACTGGCCGTCGAGACGTGGCCGTGCACCCACCAATCCACCTCAAGCAAGGGACGACCCAATGTCATCCAGAACATCTCTTCCAACTGAACGCAGGAAACTGCGACTCCCGTCCTTCTCAGTCCAAATTCTGCTGGGACTCGTGCTCGGCGTCGGCCTTGGCTGGCTGGCGCTCGTGCTGGGAACGGGTGCCGAAGGCCAGGCGAACGGGCTCACCGTCACCCTCTCCACGATCGGCTCCGCGTTCGTGGGCCTGCTGCGCGCGATCGTGCCGCCGCTCGTCTTCACGGCCATCGTGGCCTCCATCGCGAACCTGCGCGGCATCGCGAACGGTGTGCGCCTCGCATTCCAGACCCTGCTGTGGTTCGCGATCACGGCGCTCATCGCGGTGGTGATCGGGATCGGCCTGGGGCTGCTTCTCCAGCCGGGTGCGAACGCCGGCGTCTCCGCGGATGCAGCCAGCGCGCCGTCCCGCCAGGGCACGTGGCTGGACTTCCTGCAGGGCATCATCCCTGCGAACTTCCTCGGGCTCTCCGCGAGCACGCGCCTGAGCAGCGCTGCCGATGGCCTCGTCACCGGCGCCACCTCCTCGCTCAGCTTCAACGTGCTGCAGATCCTGGTGATCGCGATCGTTGTGGGAATTGCGGCTCTCAAGGTGGGCAAGAAAGCCGATGCGTTCCTCTCGTTCAACGCCTCGCTGCTCGCGGTGATCCAGAAGGCGCTGTGGTGGGTGATTCGCCTGGCCCCGATCGG
>JAKDIE010000005.1 GCA_030450655.1 Ruaniaceae bacterium | reverse complement strand
GCGTCCGGGTCACACCCGTGCGCGCGTTCGACATAACGATGGGGATGGACGGGAACTGCCTGCCAAACTCCTCCCCCGTCCGCTCTGTGCCCACGCGGTACGCCTTCACGCGCGTGCCCCCACAGTGCGCGCAGGACACGGCGACAGAGCGACCACACCACCCACATACTGTTCCAGCGGGACGAATCGTGATTGGCCCGTGGCAGTGCGGGCACTGCACCGCCTCACCACAGTCAGCGCATCGGACCGAGTGTAGGTATCCGGCGCGGGGCGTGTGGATGAGCACGGGCCCGCGCTCGAGCGCCGCGCGCAGCATCCGGAATGCCGCCTCTGGCAGGCGAGCGCCATCACCCCGAAGATCGGCGGCGCTCGGGGCTTCCACTCGGGGAGCGAGCGCACGAAACGTGGCACGCGTGGGCGCGATTTCGCCCGCCCACCCATCGTGCACGAGAAGCTGCGCCCGTACCGGACGAGAGAGCGAGCCGATGAGCACAGCGGTACCGCGCCGCCGCACCACCGCGTGAAGCGCGGTTGGGTACGGAGCGTGCTGTTCGGTGAGGTTCTCGTTGTCACAGTCCCAGATGATGACGAGACCAAGATCGGGCACTGGAGCGAACACCGCGCTTCGCGTTCCAACCACGATGTCGCATTGCCCAGCCAGCATGCGGAGAAACGCCCTGTAGCGGTCCGGTGGAGTCAGTTCCCCGTGTTGCTGGACGATGGAACCCAAGTCCGAGAGTACCGCGCTCAAGGCGAGCACGGCCGCAACCGTGGGGACCACCACGAGCACTCGGCGCCCCGAGGAAAGGCATGCCGCCACCGCGCTACGCATATCGTTGTGCCAGCGTGGTGTGCCCCCTTCCACCCCGGGACGCGCGGTCCACACGGCTCTGGGCGATTCTCCCTCACGCAGGAGGTGCAGGAACTCCGTGCCGCCCACATACTCTTTCCAGGCCGGGACAGTGGCCTTGGGGACAATCGGCATCGGTCCTGGGTCGAGGTTGGCGGCTGTTTCAATGCGTGCGGCACGCGGAGGAACCGCTAGCCGGACCACGTCCGGAGTGGATCCCGCCATCGCCCGGGCTACCGCCTCGCACAACTCGTAGATCTCAGGGGTCAGCACGGCGAGGGGCGAAACGACCTTGGTGAGCGGCAAGAGGCGCCCTGTGTGAGACGGCGCATCGTGCCCGATCACGAACGCGTCGTGACGCCGCCCACCAAAGGGGACCTTTACGCGGCAACCGACCGGGGCATCGAGCCCTTCGGGCAATGCGTAATCGAATGGTTGATCGAGATGGGGCAAGGGTGTTTCGAGCAGCACTTGGGCTGCGCGCACGTGGGGGCGCGGTATCTCAAGTCCGGGAAGCTCGGTCACTCCCTCATCGAATCACACGCCGACTGCCGCGCGCAGTGCCTCCACGCGAGCTGTGGATTCCCACGGGAAGCCGTCACGTCCAAAGTGCCCATAATTGGACGTCGCTTTGTAGATTGGGCGCAAGAGATCGAGATCACGGATGATCGCGGCGGGACGCAGGTCAAAGACTTCCTTGACGGCCAACTCAATTCGCGCGGGATCGACGTGATGGGTCCCGAAGGTCTCAACGAAGAGGCCAATCGGGTGTGCCATGCCAATTCCGTATGCCACCTGGAGCTCCACCCGGTCGGCGAGACCAGCCGCCACGATATTCTTCGCAACCCATCGCATGGCATACGACGCCGAACGGTCCACCTTCGATGGATCCTTGCCCGAGAATGCCCCTCCCCCATGGCGTGCCGAACCGCCGTAGGTGTCCACGATGAGCTTGCGGCCCGTGAGCCCCGCGTCTCCCATCGGACCACCAATCACGAAGGGTCCTGCTGGATTCACGTGAACTGTCATATCGGAGCGATCAAGGGCGCCAGCGTGTTCCGCGAGCACGGGCTCAATCACGTGGGCATGAATGGCGTCCTTGAGACCGTCGTAGGCTGCGGCCTCGTGCTGGGAGGAAATCACGAGCGTGTCGATGGAACGCGGAACGATTCCCTCATAGCCGAGCGTCACCTGGGTCTTGCCATCGGGCCGCAGCCCCTCGACGATGCCCGCCGTTCGCACCGCCGTCAGTCGCTCCGAGAGCCGGTGCGCGAGGAAGATCGGCATCGGCATAAGTGCGCTGGACTCGGTGCAGGCGTACCCGAACATGGTGCCCTGGTCGCCCGCACCCTGATCGTCAAGGGAATCGGCTGAGCGTCCCGAGCGTGCCTCGAGGGACTTGTTCACGCCCTCGCTGATATCCGGGGACTGCTCGCCGATCGAGACGAGGACGCCGCACGAATCGCCGTCGAAGCCGATCTCCGAGGAGGTGTAGCCGATCTGGTTGACCTCGCGGCGCACGATCCCTGGGATGTCCGCGTAGGCGTCCTCGGTTGTCACTTCACCCACCACGTGTACGAGGCCCGTGGTGACGACAGTCTCGACGGCCACGCGGGCGTACGGGTCCTGGCGCAGGAGTTCGTCAAGGATTGCGTCCGAGATCCGGTCGCAGACCTTATCCGGGTGCCCCTCCGTCACGCTTTCAGAAGTAAACGGGCGAAGGGTCATCTCATCCTCACGATCTCATCGAGGATCGCCTCAGCGACCTCGGTCTTCGTTCCATTGGCATGCCCCACGGCGCGGCCCTGGGCATCCAGGAGAGTCACGGTGTTCGGAACGTCCCCGAAACCCTCGGTGGTAGAAACCACGTTGAACGCGAGCAGATCCGCGCCCTTGCGCCGTGCCTTCTCGGCCGCGTGCTCGGCGGCAGTCTTCGACTCGTCGCCAGTTTCCGCTGCGAATCCCACGATGATTTGGCCCTCCCTGCGGCGCTCCACCAGTTCGCGGAGAATGTCCGGGTTTCGGGTCAGCTCAAGGGTGAGAGAGTCCTGCTTCTTCATCTTGTGCGCGGTGGTTTGCGCTGCGCGGTAATCGGCCACGGCGGCGGACATAATGATCACGTCGCTCTCGGGCGCGCGGCTCATCACCTGCTCACGCATCTCCAACGCTGTCTCCACGTGCACAGTCTCCACCTGGCCACTGACATCTACGCTCCCCGCAACAACGATGACCTCCGCACCCCGGCGTGCGGCAGCGGCAGCAAGGGCAAACCCTTGACGCCCGGAGGAGCGATTACTCAGGTACCGCACCGGGTCGAGCGGCTCGCGCGTCCCTCCCGCAGTGATCAGCACCCGCACACCCGCCAGGTCCAGCGGAGCGGGTGCAAGCAGTTCCAGCGCGCGGGCCAGGACGTCGTCGGGCTCACTCATTCGCCCAAGACCGGAATCGCCCCCGGCGAGCGGTCCAGCATCGGGGCCGATCACGTGCACGCCACGCTCGCGCAGCAGTGCAACGTTCGATTGGGTGGCGGCGTTCTGCCACATCTGGGTGTGCATCGCCGGCGCCACGAGCACGGGGCAGTTCGCCATGAGTGCGGTCGAGGTCAGGAGGTCATCGGCCAGGCCGTGTGCGAGTCGAGCGAGCGTGTGTGCAGTCGCGGGGGCAACGATGAACAGGTCCGCTGCACGCCCAAGTTGCACGTGGACGCTCGGCTCGTCGAAGACGCCGTCGGACACCGGGTGTCCGGTGATACCTTCCCAGGTCGCCGCACCCACCATCGTGAGGGCGCCGCGAGTCGGGATCACGCGCACGTCATGCCCCGCGATGAGGAGCCCGCGCGCGATATGAACCGCCTTGTACGCGGCAATCCCCCCGGAGACACCGAGGAGAACGAGCATCAGGAGCCCGTGGATTCCATCGTGAGCATGCCCTCGTTGATCTCGCGCATGGCGATCGACAGCGTCTTGTCCTCCTGCGCGGCCGGCACGAGTGGGCCAACGAACTCGAGCAACCCCTCCTGGAGTTGCGAATTGTAGGAGTTGATCTGGCGGGCGCGCTTGGCGGCGTAGATCACCAGGCTGTACTTGGACTCCACAGTCGAGAGGAGTTCATCGATCGGAGGGTTGGTGATGCCAGTGGGCTGCGCAACGGTACCGGACACGTGGTGCCTTTCATTCGGATTCTCTTGAAGAGTCTACCGTGACGGAAGACCAATGATTTCTGCAAGCTCGCGTGCCGCCGCCTCGACTGAGTCGTTCACCACAACTGCATCGAATTCGTCGATGGCTAAGAGCTCTTCGCGCGCAGTCGCGAGGCGCGCCGCAACGGACTCGGGAGTCTCCGTCCCGCGTCCTTCGAGCCGCCGTACGAGTTCGTCGAAGCCAGGAGGCGCGATGAAGACGGTGAGAGCCTCGGGGCGCCGGGCCTTCACCTGCCGTGCGCCATCGAGATCGATCTCCAGCAACGCGATATTGCCGCGCGCCACCGCCTCGTCCACGGGCGCGGCCATCGTCCCGTAGCGATTTAATCCAAAGACCTCGGCGGTCTCAAGCATTCCACCGCTCCGCTCGAGGAGAAGAAACTCCTCATCGCTGATGAAGTGATATTCCACGCCGTCCCTCTCGCCGGGGCGCGGCGCGCGTGTGGTCGCCGAGATGGACAACCAGAGCTCCGGGTACAGCATGCGCAAGCGCCGCACCACCGTCCCCTTCCCCACCCCGGACGGCCCGGCGATAACCACAAGACGTCCAGTCACGGCGCACGCACCTCGAACTCGGCCACCGCCTGCGCCATGTTTCCGGGACCGCGCTGCAGAATCGCCCGTGAGATCGATCCGAGCACCTGCGGGACCGCAGTGCCGAACACTGCGGGCAGATCGCGTGCCTGCGCGCCCTGCGCGCCGAGGCCCGGCGCGAGGATCGCGGCGCCCGAACCCACGAGATCGAGCCCATTTCGGACGACGGCGTCCCCCACAGTCGCCCCGATGACCAGGCCCACCGTGGGCGCCACCGAGTTCTCTGACGTGGCCCACTCGCAGATGGCTCGCGCCACGCTCGATCCACTCCCCCCATGCGAGCCGGCGATCGTGGCGTGCTGGACCACGGGGCCATCGGGGTTCGAGGTGAGACACAAGGCGAATACGCCCTTCGCGTGCTTTCGTGCCAGGGTCACTGCTGGGGCGAGGGAGCCCGGCCCCAGAAAGGGACTCACCGTGATCGCATCGGCCTCCAACGGCGCCCCGGGGCGCAGATAGGCATCCGCGTAGGCACCCATGGTGGAGCCTATGTCCCCGCGTTTCACGTCCAGGATCGTGAAGACGCCACGGGCACGGGCGAGGGCCAGCGGCTCTTCCAGGATCGCGATCCCGGCGGACCCGAAGCGCTCGTAGAACGCCGATTGTGGCTTAAGGGCCGCTACCGAGCCCGCCAACTCGTCGACCACGCCCAGCGAGAACTCGCGGGCGCCGTCGGCCGTATCCGGCAGACGCCACGCGGCGAGGAGCGACGCATGAGGGTCGATTCCCACGCACACCTGCGAACGCTCCATCGCGTGGAAGAGAGCCTCCACTAGAGCGCCTCGCGGTAGTAGTCCTGCAGCGAGGTCACCGAGAACGGCTCCCCCATCGTCTCGATCGCCTGGACGGCGGCCGAAAGCTGCTGCATTGTGGTCACGATCGCCTTGTCCGCAGCAGTGGTGGCCGTGCGAATCTCGTAGCCATCGATGCGAGCACCCTGCCCATTCGGCGTGTTCACGACCATATCGATCTCGCCACTATTGATGAGCTCCACGATCGTGGGTTCGCCATTCGGGCCGATTCCTTGAGACGCCTTTCGCACCACCGTTGCGTCGATGCCATTGCGCCGCAGCACGGCTGCCGTGCCCGCGGTGGCCGTGATCGCGAACCCGGCCTGCGCGAGATGCGCGATCGGGAAGATCATCGAACGCTTATCCCGATCAGCCACCGAAATGAACGCAGTCCCGCTCGTGGGGAGGCCGCCGTACGCCGCAGCCTGCGATTTCGCGAAGGCGCGGGGGAACGTGCGATCGATACCCATGACCTCGCCCGTGGAGCGCATCTCCGGACCGAGGATCGCGTCAACCACCTTGCCCTCCCGAGTCAGGAACCGCTTGAACGGAAGCACCGCCTCTTTGACGCACACGGGGGCATTCTCGGAGAAGACCGTGAAATCGTCCGGAGGTAAGACACCGGCCGCGCGCAGATCTGCGATCGTCTCCCCTGCCATGATTCGCGCCGCCATCTTGGCCAGCGGCACACCGGTGGCCTTCGAGACGAACGGAACGGTGCGCGATGCGCGCGGATTCGCCTCGATCACGTACAGAATGTCCGAGGTGAGCGCGTATTGGATGTTGATGAGGCCGCGCACGCCCACTCCTGCGGCGATCGCCTCCGTGGACTGACGGATGCGTTGCAGCACCTCGCCGCCGAGGTGAACCGGCGGCAGCACGCACGCCGAGTCACCGGAGTGGATTCCGGCCTCCTCGATGTGCTCCATGATGCCGCCGAGGAAGAGCTCCGTGCCGTCGTAGAGCGCATCCACGTCGATCTCGATTGCATCATCAAGGTACTTGTCGATCAGGAGAGGACCTGTGGCCGATCCCAGATCCGCACGGGCCAGGTAGTCGTCCATCTGATCGGTCTCGAACACGATCTCCATGCCACGGCCGCCGAGCACGTAGCTGGGGCGCACGAGCACCGGGAAGCCAATCCTCTGGGCGATCTCGCGGGCTTCGCTCGCGGAGGTGGCCGTCCCATACGCGGGTGCTGGAAGGCCGGCCTTCTCAAGGACCACTCCGAAGGCGGCGCGATCCTCGGCGGCGTCGATTGCCGAGGGAGGGGTTCCCATGATCGGTACGCCGGCCTCGTGGAGGCGGTCGGCGAGCGAGAGCGGGGTCTGCCCACCGAGTTGCACGATCACACCGGCAACGGGGCCGACTGCGAGTTCGGCCTCATAGACCTCCATCACGTCCTCAAAGGTGAGGGGTTCGAAGTACAGACGATCGGCCGTGTCATAGTCGGTCGAAACGGTCTCGGGGTTGCAGTTGACCATCACGGTCTCGAAGCGGTCCGAGAGCGCCATCGTGGCGTGCACGCACGAGTAGTCAAACTCGATGCCTTGCCCGATGCGGTTGGGTCCGGATCCGAGGATCAGGACCGCCGGGCGCTCGCGCGGCCCCACCTCCGTCTCCTGGTCGTAGCTCGAGTAGTGATACGGGGTGAGCGCGGCAAACTCGGCGGCGCATGTGTCCACAGTCTTGTAGACGGGATGGAGTCCATAGGCGCGGCGAATCTCGCGAACGGTGTTATCGGTGAGCCCGCGAAGCTCGGCGATCTGCACATCCGAGAGTCCGTGTTTCTTCGCCGGGCGGAGGACTTCGGCACTCAACGCGGGCGCTGCGGCCACGCGCTCAGCAACCTCGTTGATGAGCTGAATCTGATCGAGGAACCACGGATCGATCGCCGTGGATTCGTAGAGTTCCTCAATGGTCGCTCCGCCACGCAGCGCTTGCTGCACGGTGATCAGTCGCTCCTGGGTCGAAATCGCGGCCTTTTCTACGAGTGCGCGAGTCTCTGCGGGGCTCGGTACGGGGCCGCGCCAGTGGAACTCGGAATCCTTCTGATCGATCGATCGCATCGCCTTACCGAGTGCCTCGGTGAAGTTGCGTCCGAGCGCCATCGTTTCGCCCACCGATTTCATGGTGGTGGTGAGACGGGGATCCGCGGCGCGGAACTTCTCGAAGGCGAAGCGCGGCACCTTCACGACCACATAGTCGAGTGTGGGCTCGAAGGACGCGGGCGTGGAGAGCGTGATGTCGTTCGGAATCTCGTCGAGGGTGTAGCCGATCGCGAGTCGCGCGGCGATTTTGGCGATCGGGAAACCGGTGGCCTTCGAGGCGAGTGCCGACGAGCGCGAGACCCGAGGGTTCATCTCGATAACCACCACCCGGCCCGTCTCGGGGTGGATCGCGAACTGGATATTGCAGCCTCCCGTATCCACGCCCACCTCGCGGATCACGGCGATGCCAATGTCCCGGAGGTTCTGAAACTCGCGATCGGTGAGAGTGAGCGCCGGCGCAACCGTGATCGAGTCACCAGTGTGAACACCAACGGGATCCACATTCTCGATCGAGCAGACCACCACGGTGTTATCCGAGTGATCGCGCATGAGTTCGAGCTCGAACTCCTTCCACCCAAGGATGGACTCCTCCAGGAGTACCTCGGTGGTGGGCGAGTAGAACAACCCTGCCCCCGCGATGCGTTGCAGTTCTGCGGCGTCAAATGCGATGCCGGAGCCCAGTCCGCCCATGGTGAAGGACGGGCGTACCACGATCGGGTATCCCAGATCCTTTACGATCTCGTGGCATTCCTCGATCGTGTGGGCGATCGCCGAGCGAGCCACCTCGGCCCCACAGCGAGCCACGACGTGCTTGAAGAGCTCACGGTCTTCGCCGGCCTTGATGGCATCGACCTTCGCGCCGATCATCTCGACCCCGTACTTCTCCAGCACACCCGCCTCGTGGAGAGCAACGGCAGTGTTCAGCGCCGTCTGCCCGCCCAGCGTGGGCAAGAGTGCATCGGGCCGTTCCTTCTCGATGATGGCGGTGACCACCTCGAGGGTGATCGGCTCAACGTACGTGGCATCGGCGATCTCCGGATCGGTCATGATGGTGGCCGGGTTGGAGTTCACGAGGATCACCCGCAGTCCCTCGGACTTCAACACGCGGCACGCCTGGGTGCCGGAGTAGTCAAACTCGGCGGCCTGCCCAATAACGATCGGGCCGGAACCGATGACAAGCACAGAGCTCAGATCATCTCTGCGGGGCATTAGCGTCCTTTCATCATCGCGATGAAGCGATCGAAGAGATGTTCCCCGTCGTGCGGACCGGCCGCAGCCTCAGGGTGATATTGCACGGAGAAGGCAGGGATATCCAGCGCGCGGATACCCTCCACGACGCCGTCGTTCAAACCAATGTGAGAGACCTCGGCATAGCCGAATCGGCCGCCATCGTACGGCGCTACCGACGGCTCGTCCGTGGGCATGTCCACGGCGAAGCCGTGGTTATGTGCCGTAATCTCGACCTTGCCGGTGGCGCGGTCCAGCACGGGCTGATTGACTCCGCGATGCCCATACTCGAGCTTGTACGTGCCGTATCCGAGCGCCCGGCCCAGCAGTTGGTTGCCGAGGCAGATGCCGAAGAACGGCACGCCTGCATCGAGGACTCCGCGCAGCACATCGATCTCGTGCGTGGCGGCCTCCGGGTCCCCTGGGCCGTTGGAATAGAACACGCCATCAGGCTCGTAGCTGAGAATTTCGGCGAGGCTCGTGCTCTGCGGCACCACCTGCACGCGCACCCCACGCTCCGCAAGCTGCTGCGGTGTGCGCGCCTTAATCCCAAGATCGACGGCCACAACCGTCGCCACGGGCTCGCCTTCCGGCTCGACCACGTACCGTTCCGCGGTGGTCACCTCGCTCGCCAGTTCGGCACCGGACATCAGCGGCGCGCCGTGCACGATATCGAGCAGCACCTCAATCGCTTGGGGACTCCCGATGGTCGCCCCAGCGGGCAGTGCGGATCCGGAGAAGATCCCGGCCCGCATCACGCCGCGGTCCCTCAGGTGCCGCGTGAGCGCGCGCGTATCGACGTCGCAGATTCCCACGACTTCCTGATCGATTAACTCGTCCTCAAGTTCGCGGCGCGCCCGCCAGTTGGAGGCGCGCCGGGCGGGATCGCGCACCACGAATCCCGCCACCCACACCCGGTGAGATTCCGGGTCCTCGTCGTTAACTCCCGTGTTTCCCACGTGTGGCGCGGTCATCAGCACGATCTGCCGGTGGTACGACGGGTCCGTGAGCGTCTCCTGATAGCCGGTCATACCGGTCGAGAACACGATCTCGCCCACCGTGCGTCCCACGGCGCCGTAGGCGTATCCCACCTGAAAGAGGCCGTCCTCCAGGACCAGGACGGCCTGCTGGCGTCCGGCGGTCATACGACCACCTGTGCGCGAAGCACTGTGGGTCGGCCTCTGAACAGCACGGTCTCGACCACACCCGGCAACTCCATCCCGTGATACGGCGTGTTGCGGGATTTCGATTGGAGGGCGCGCCGCTCCACGGTCCAGGTGGCCGTGGGGTTCACGAAGCAGAGGTTCGCCGGCTCACCGAGCGCGATCGGCCGGCCTTGATTGTCCAGCCGCCCGATCTTCGCCGGGGTCTCGGAGAGCACCCGCGCCACGCCCGCCCAGTCGAGGAGGCCCGGCTCCACCATCGTCTTGATGACGATCGAGAGCGCCGTCTCCAGCCCGAGCATGCCGTTCGCACCAGCCGCCCACTCGCAGTCCTTGTCCTCGTTCGGGTGCGGCGCGTGATCCGTGCCGACGACGTCGATGGTGCCGTCCGCAAGACCCTGCCGCACGGCCATGATGTCCGCTTCGGTCCGCAGCGGCGGGTTCACCTTGAACACCGGATCGAAGGAGCGCACGCGCTCATCGGTGAGCAGGAGGTGATGCGGGGTGGCCTCGGCCGTCACGTTGATGCCGCGCTCTTTGGCCCAGCGGATGATGTCCACCGCGCCGCCTGTACTCAAGTGACACACATGCAGGCGCGAACCCACGTGCTGCGCCAGGAGCACGTCCCGCGCGATGATCGATTCCTCGGCGGCGGCCGGCCAGCCAGTGAGGCCGAGCTCGGCAGAGATGATCCCCTCGTGCATCTGGGAACCCTTTGTCATCCGCGGATCCTGCGCATGCTGCGCCACCACGCCGTCGAACACCTTCACGTACTCGAGCGCCCGGCGCATCAGGACCGGATCGTGCACGCACATGCCGTCGTCCGAGAACACCCGGACCCGTGCGCGCGAGCCTGCCATCGCCCCAAGTTCGGCGAGCTTCTCCCCCGCGAGACCCACGGAGACGGCGCCCACCGGACGCACGTCCACGTACCCGGCCTCCTGGCCGAGCTGGAACACCTGCTCGACGACGCCCGCCGTGTCCTGGACCGGGTTCGTGTTCGCCATCGCGTGGACTGCGGTAAAACCACCCTTGGCGGCCGCACGCGAACCGGTCAAGACCGTCTCGGCGTCCTCCCGCCCGGGTTCACGCAGATGAGTGTGGATGTCCACGAGGCCGGGCAACGCCACCGTTCCCGCCGCGCCAATCACCTCAGCGTCCGGTGCCACCTCGGCACCAAGTGCCGTGATGACGCCGTCGGTCACTTCAATGTTCGTGGGTGTCGCATCATCCAGGATGCGGGCGCCAATGATCGCGTACTTCATGAGAGGGACCCTTCATCCGAAGCGAGAAGTAAGTAGAGAGCGGCCATGCGCACGTAGACGCCGTTTGCCACCTGGTCGAGGATCACCGCGCGGGGCGAATCTGCGGCCTCCGCGGAGATTTCCAGGCCGCGATTCATCGGGCCCGGGTGCATCACGATGGCGTGCTCTGGCAGCCGTGCGAGGCGATCGGCGTCGAGGCCGTACGTGCGGGTGTACTCCTGGGGTGAGGGGAAGAACCCGCCGCCCGCCATCCGCTCGTATTGGACGCGCAGCATCATGAGCGCGTCGAGGTCCTCGATCACGTCATCGAGGCCGTACGTGATCCGGGCTGGCCACGACTCGGCGCCCACCGGAATCAACGTGGGCGGGCCCACCACGGTGACCTCGGCACCCATCGTGTGGAGGAGATCAACGTTCGAGCGCACCACGCGCGAGTGCAGAATATCGCCCACGATGGCAACCTTCTTGCCCTCGAGACCTGTTCCGGCGGGAACCGCCGATCCTCCACCCACGAGCCAGCGCCGCATCGTGAAGGCGTCCAGCAGTGCCTGCGTGGGGTGCTGGTGGGCGCCGTCACCGGCATTGAGGATCGGAACATCGATCCAGTCGGTCTCCGCGAGACGTTGGGGTGCGCCCGAGGCAGAGTGCCGGATGACGACCGCGTCGATCCCCATCGCGTTCAGGGTCTGCGCGGTGTCCTTCAGGGACTCGCCCTTTGACACGGACGAACCCTTGCCGGAGAAGTTGATCACGTCCGCAGAGAGCCGCTTTGCCGCAGCCTCGAAGGAGATCCGGGTGCGTGTGGAATCTTCGAAGAAGAGGTTGACCACCGTGCGGCCGCGCAGCGCGGGGAGCTTCTTCATCTGGCGGGATTGAGTCTGCGCCATCGCCTCCGCGGTATCGAGGATCAGCAGCGCCTCATCGAGGCTCAGGTCTTTCGTATTCAGCAGATGCTTCATCGCCCCTCCTCGATAATGACGGCGTCGTATCCGTCGATCTCTTCCAGTGACACCGTGACGCGCTCTTCATGCGACGTGGGGATGTTTTTGCCCACGAAATCCGGGCGGATCGGCAGTTCGCGGTGACCCCGGTCTACCAGGACGGCGAGCTGGATGCGTTCGGGACGGCCGATGTCGAGGACAGCGTCAAGCGCCGCCCGGACTGTCCGCCCCGAGTAGAGGACGTCGTCGATCAGGACCACGACCTTCCCATCAACGCCGTCAAGTGGGAGTTCGGAGAGCTCCATCGCACGGGTCGGGGAGGTGCGCAAATCATCCCGGTAGGGAGTGATATCGAGGGAACCCACGGCGACTTCTTCGCCCGACGCGGCGATATTCGCGGCGATGCGTTGTGCGAGCGGGGCTCCTCTGCGGAGGATTCCAAGAATCATGAGGCCTGACGCCCCGTGGTTCTTTTCGAGGATCTCGTGGGAGATCCGGGTGAGGGAGCGCGCGATATCGCCCGCATCCATGATATTTCGGGACACCTAGTGGCCTCCTTAACCGCCTCACGGGACGGAGTTAAAGGAACATTATCGAGAGTTAGTCTAGTGGACTCCGAGGTCCGCCGAGACAGCCGTCTCAGCGTTTCGCACGCGATCGAGGACCGCGTTGACGAGAGCCGGCGAGGAATCCGTCGAAAGCTCCGCCGCGAGAGTGGTTGCCTCCGAGATCGCGATCGTGCGATTGATCTCGTGATTGAAGAACATCTCCCAGATGGCCATCCGGAGAATCGCGCGATCCACCGCGGGCAGCCGGTCAAGCGGTCGGCCCTGAACGTACTCACTCAGCACGCTGTCGATTGGCTCGAGGTGGGTCGACACGCCGTCCACGATGTCCGCCGAATACTCGGGAAGCGCCGTCTGCGCGGCGGTCAACGCGAGGCGTTCTTGGAGCAGATCGGAGAGTCCGAGCGGCGAGTACATTCCGCGCTGATCGGCTTCGAAGAGGATATCGACGGCGCGACGCCGTGCCTTGGTGCGCGCGGTGATCCGGGGCATTAGTTGGCGCGGCCGAGGTAGCCCCCGGTGCGCGTGTCCACCTTGACCTTGGTTCCCTGCTCGAGGAAGAGCGGCACCTGAATCTCGTATCCAGTTTCCACGGTGGCGGGCTTCGTGCCGGCCGAGGAACGATCCCCTTGGAGCCCAGGCTCGGTGTAGGTGATCTCGAGGATCACCGAGGCGGGGAGTTCCACGTAGAGGACCTGACCTTCGTGCATCGCGACGATCGCGTCCTGCCCTTCGAGGAGGAAGTTCGTCGCATCACCCATCGTGATCGCGGAGACGTGGACCTGGTCGTAGGTGGCCGTGTCCATGAACACGAAGTCCTCGCCGTCCTTATACAGGTACTGCATGTCGCGCTTGTCGACGGTGGCGGTCTCGACCTTGAGGCCGGCGTTGAAGGTCTTGTCGATGCCCTTCCCTGAGAGGACATTCTTGAGTTTGGTGCGAACGAACGCGGGTCCCTTACCGGGCTTCACGTGCTGGAACTCAACCACGGACCACAACTGGCCATCGATGTTGAGGACCATTCCATTCTTCAGATCGTTCGTAGACGCCACGGATCTTCTCTTTCGTTAGGGTGCGCCAAGAATCTTACCGCAGGTGCGCCAGCACCTCGCCGCTCACCTCGGAAATGCTCTTACCTGAGACGTCAATCACGAGATCGGCCGCCGCACGATACTCGGGATCACGTTCCCGCAGCAGCAACGCCCACATGCTGCGCGGATTGACGAGGCCCACCGGACCGGCGATGTTCATGCCGGAACGCGCGAAGGATTCGGCCGCATTGGCGACCAGGTAGACGGTGCGCGCGGACTGTGGACCGTGCGTGCACCATGACGGCATCGCGATCACGGCATCTACATCGGCTGCTGCGGCGATCCGCTCCGCCAGGCGGGTCGCTTCGTCCTCGCCACTATCGACGACGGCGCCCGGGCCGCCAAGTTCATCGGCAACGTCCACAAAAGGCACGTCGAGAGCGCGCGCGAGGGCGCGACCAACGGCGCTCTTACCCGAGCCCGGTACACCGATCAGCGCGAGGCGTCCCACGTACCATCCGTCGTCGTGGGGAATGAGGCGAGGTACCCCTCCAGATTCCGCCTGGCCTCGGCAACCGAATCGCCACCGGTCTTCTCCAGAAGTGCCCGGGCGATCTCGATCGCCACCATCGCCTGGGCGATGACGGCGGCGGGCGCGGCGGCGCAGGTATCCGAACGCTGGTTGATCGCGGTGGTCGCCTCCCCCGTGGTCACATCCACGGTCTGCAGCGCACGCGGGATCGACGAGATGGGCTTCAGCGCCGCGCGCACCACAATCGGTAAGCCATTGGACATGCCGCCCTCAAGTCCGCCCGCGCGATTGGTGGAGCGGCCGTCCCGCGTGATCTCGTCGTGGGCGGCAGAACCGCGGCGGCGTGCGGTCTCGAATCCGTCGCCAATTTCTACCCCCTTGATCGCCTGAATGCCCATCACGGCGCCCGCAAGGCGTGAATCGAGTCGCTCAGGACCATTCACGTATGTTCCGAGGCCGGGCGGGACGCCGTAGGCCAGCACTTCGACGATGCCTCCGAGGGTGTCCGCATCCGCATGCGCAGCATCGATTTCCTCCACGAACCGCGCGCTCGTCTCCTCGTCAAGGCACCTCAGTGGGGAGGCATCGAGTGCCGCCGTGTCACCGGGAACTGGCCGCGGAGCGCCGTCGGGCAGAGACACCGAGCCCACCTCTACCACGTGGGAGACGAACTCGATTCCGGCAATCTGACGGCAGATCGCCTCCGCCACCGTGCCAACCACCACACGCGCGGCGGTTTCTCGCGCCGAGGCGCGCTCGAGGATCGGGCGCACATCCTGGTGGCCGAACTTCAGCATGCCAGCAAGATCCGCATGCCCTGGGCGGGGCCTCGTGAGTGGGGCGCCGCGGCCCGTCACCTTCGCGGGGCCCGCGATCAGATCGGCGCTCATCACCTGCGTCCACTTGGGCCACTCGGTGTTCCCGATCGTCACCGCCACGGGCGAACCCATCGTCACGCCGTGGCGAATGCCCCCCAGGATCGTGACCTCATCCTGCTCGAATGCCATGCGGGCACCGCGGCCGTAGCCGAGGCGCCGCCGGGCCAACGCCTCCGCGAAGTCCTGCGAGTTGATGTCAACGCCCGCAGGGACGCCTTCGGCCAGTGCAACAAGCGCGGGGCCATGCGATTCCCCCGCCGTGGACCAGGTGAACATCAGTCCTCCTGTCCGCTGTTGTTCGCCTCGCTCCAGGCCCGCAGTTCGTCCACGAGTACCAGTTGCTCTTCGTACGTCACGGCGAACTTGGTCTCGCCCGTATCGAGGTTGACGGTCGTGAAGTACAACCAGTCACCTTCGGCCGGGTTGAGCACGGCCTGGATGGCCTCCGCGCGCGGCGCCCCAATCGGAGTGGGCGGCAATCCCGCGTGAATATACGTGTTGAATGGCGTATCTGTCTGGATCTGCTCCGGGGTGGGAACGCCACCCGTGATGCCGAGCCCGTAGTTGACGGTGGAGTCCATCTGCAGGAGTCCGTTGGTACCGGTGTTCTCCAGGGTGAGCCGGTTGTCAATCACCCGCGCGATCTGCGAGAAGTATTGCGGCAGGCCCTCCTTCTCGACGATGGATGCGGCAATGAGCGTGGCCTGCCACTGCTCGGCCGGCACCTCGGCCGCATTGAGGTTCGACACGGTCTTGGCAACCATCGCGCTGAGCACGTCCGTGGCCGTCGCGGAGGGTGGGAAGGGGTACGTGGCGGGGGCGAGCCAGCCCTCGATCTGCCCACCCGCCTCTGCGGGAAGGCCTATCGCAGCGGTATCCGCTGCGGCGGCCTCGATCTCTTCCGTGGGGAATCCGAACGTGGCCTCGATGCGCTCGAACACCTGCCAGTACACGAAACCTTCGGGTACCGTGATCGAGATTTCGATCCGATTCTCAGGCAAGAGGAGCGCGGAGACGGCGTCCACGGCACGCATCTCAGCCATCAACTGGTACGTGCCCGCCTGGATGCGGGGCGAACTTGGGTTATCGGTCAGCGCGTCAACTCCGGCTTCTGTGGATGCGACCACGCCGTTCTCGAACAGGATCACGGCGATGTCCGAACCGGTTGAACCGGCGGGGATCTCGAAGGTGACCTCGCCACTGCCGGGGCCCGGGAAGTCATCGGCGGATGTGTCGATGAGATCCCTTACTGCGGGCACGGCCCACATTCCGGCGGCCACGGCGAGCACCGCGCACACCAGGATGATGACACCTGTGCGCAGCGAGCGAGATCGCTTCTTCTTCTTCTCGCGTGAGCTGCGCCGCGTTGGCTGATCGAACAGGTCCGTCACGTCTGGTCCTTCCAAGGTTCGCCCGGGGCATTGCCCGTGGAGCGTTCGATTGCCAGCGCCTGCTCGAGTATTACCGTGGCGGCAACCTGATCGACGACAGCGCGGTGCTTGCGCGAATCCAGACCCGCCTCGTGTAAGGCAGCGTGGGCACTCACGGTACTCAGCCTCTCATCGACGAGACGAACGGGAACGCCGGTACGCCCCGCAACCATCCCAGCATAGTGGCGGGCGCGCTCGGAGGCGCTTCCTTCCTTGCCGGAAAGCCCGAGCGGAAGCCCGACGACGATCTCGATCACCTCGTACTTTCGGGCGATCCCCGCGATGCGGGCAAGATCGCTACCGTCACGCCGAATCGTCGAAACTGGCACCACGAGCGATCCCGACGAGTCCGAGCGGGCAATGCCGATGCGAACCTGTCCGACATCAACGCCGAGCCGCACCCCTGTCCTCACAGAGAGGCCCTCAGAGCAGCAAGTGCTGCGGGGATCGAGGTGACGTCCGTTCCGCCCCCCTGCGCGATATCGTCACGGCCCCCGCCGCCACCCTTAAGTGCCGTCGCGGCGAGCTTCACCAACGCACCAGCCTTGACGCCGAGTCGCCGCGCGCCGT
>JAKDIE010000155.1 GCA_030450655.1 Ruaniaceae bacterium | reverse complement strand
AGTCCGGCAATGCCGGAGGCGACGCGTAACCTGCGCGCACAAAGAAGGGGCCCCGGAGAAATCCGGGGCCCCGTGTTTGTTGGGTGAACGTCCCATGGTGTCCTGATCTACAGAACGATCGGTGCCAAGATGAAGCCCAGCCCGACGGCGACAACAACAGACACCAAGCCCGGAATGATGAACGGGTGGTTGAACACGTACTTCCCGATTCGGGTTGTGCCCGTGTCATCCATCTCGATCGCCGCCACCGTGGTGGGGTACGTGGGCAGCAGATACAGTCCGGTCACAGCCGGGAACGCCGCGACCATCGTGGTGGAGGCAACGCCCATGCTGACCGCCACCGGCATGAGGGTGGCGGTGGTGGCCGCCTGCGAGTAGAGCAACGCCGAAGCGAAGAAGAGCACAACGGCAAGAAGCCACGGCTGGCCTTCGATGATCCCGCCACCGAACGCCTTGATGGTGTCGATGTGGGCGTTGACGAAGGTGTTACCAAGCCAGGCCACACCGAGAATGCAGGCGACGGCACTCATTCCGCCACGGAAGGTGGACTCGTTCGAGATCTCAGCGGGCTTCGCACCGCAGAAGAGCACGATCAACAGGCCGGCGGCCATCATGAACACCATGATCGCGGCGTTGCGCGGCATCGGAGGTTCTTCAACGAGACCGAGGGACGGCGCGATGGCGAGGGAGTATCCGATCACGAGGATCAGGGAGACGGCGAAGATCCAAAGTGCGGGCTTTGCGCCCTTCTTGATGTTGTACTGCGTCTCTCCACGCATCTTCACAAGACCGGCGGCGAGGCGCTCCTGGTAGATCGGGTCATCCTCCAGTTCGCAACCAAGCTTCGATGCGACGAACGCGCCAACCATGCATCCGATGAATGTCACGGGGATCGCGACGATCAGGAGCTGGTGGAATTCGACACCGAGTGGTTCGACCGCGGCGAGCATCGCAATCATCGCGGCCGAGATTGGTGACGCCGCGATGGCGACCTGGGATGCCACGACTGAGATCGAGAGTGGCCGGGAGGGCCGGATTCCGGTCTCCTTTGCAACCTCCGCGATCACGGGCAGCGACGAGAACGCCACGTGGCCGGTACCGCAGAAGACGGTCATGAAGTAGGTGACGATCGGCGCGTAGTAGTTGATCCTCTTCGGATTGCTGCGCAGGATGCGCTCCGTGACTGAGACGAGGAGGTCGAGACCTCCCGCAGTCTGCAGTGCAGCGATACACATGATGACGGCGGTGATGATCCCGAGAACGTCCCACGGGATGCCCGTGGTCGGGTCCACAGGTACACCCATGAGGGCGAGGACCACGATGCCGGCGCCGCCAGCGAGACCGATACCGAGAGAACCCAGGCGGGCTCCGATGAAGATAAAGACCAGAACGACGATGAACTGGATAAGCATCATGACAGGGGCTCACTCTCGGGAAGGCCCTTCTCGTCGGACGCGTAGCGCGTCCCCGAGTAGGTGGGGTGAAGGAAGTTCTCGGCCGTGAGGATACGGTCAATTTCCGGTGCAGTCATAAGTTCCATCTCGATGAGGACATCACGCACAGACTTACCCGTCCGCGCGCATTCCTTCCCCACGAGGTCACCTGCATGGTGGCCGATGATCTCGTTGAAGTACGTCACGATGCCGATGGAGTTGAACACGTAGTCGCGGCAAATCTCGACGTTCGCCGTGATCCCTGTGATGCACTTCGTCCGCAGAGTGTCACACGCATTCGTCAGGAGATTGATCGACTCGAACATCGATTGCGCGAGACCTGGCTCCATGACGTTCAGTTGCAACTGCCCAGCCTCCGCCGCGAGGGTGGTAGTGACATCGTTTCCCATCACCTTGAAGCACACCTGATTGACCACCTCGGGGATCACCGGGTTCACCTTCGCTGGCATGATCGACGATCCCGCCTGCAGCTCCGGCAGGTTGATCTCGTTGAGGCCCGCACGCGGACCGGAGGACAGTAAACGAAGATCGTTGCAGATCTTCGAGAGCTTCATGGCGAGGCGCTTCATCGCCGAGTGGACCGCAATGTACGCGCCATTGTCATAGGTGGCTTCGACCAGATCTGCCGCAGGGCGAGTCTTCAATCCGCAGATATTCGCTAGCTGGTGCGCCGCCACGGCCGGGTATCCTGGGGGCGTGTTGAGGCCGGTTCCGATCGCTGTCGCGCCGAGGTTGATCTCGAGAAGGAGTTCGCTGGCGACTTCGAGGCGGTGAATCTCTTCGAGGATGTTCGTGGCGAATCCGTTGAACTCCTGGCCGAGACTCATCGGCACGGCATCCTGGAGTTGGGTGCGACCCATCTTCAAGACGGCACCGAACTCAATGCCCTTGTCCTTGAATGCGGCGGCCAACTCTCCGATCGCACGGTTCAGTCGCTGCACCATGAAGAACACGGACAGCCGGAAGCCGGTGGGGTAGGCATCGTTCGTTGACTGCGACTTGTTGACGTGGTCATTCGGGTTAATGACGTCGTAGCGGCCCTTCTCAAATCCGGCGAGCTCCAGCGCGAGGTTCGCGATGACCTCATTAGAGTTCATGTTCGTGGAGGTTCCCGCACCCCCCTGGAAGACGTCTACGGGGAACTGATCCATGCAGCGCCCCTCGTCGAGGATCGCGTCGCACGCGGCAACGATCGCATCCGCGATGTCGTACTGAAGCACCCGCAGTTCCTTATTTGCGAGAGCCGACGCCTTCTTGACCATGACCATTCCTCGCACAAACTCCGGCACGTCCGAGACTGTCTTCCCGGAGATCTTGAAGTTGTCGATTGCGCGTTGTGTATGTATTCCGTAATACGCCTCTGCAGGAACCTCACGCGATCCGAGGAGGTCCTGTTCTGTACGAGTCTTCACGGTGGCAACCCTTCCTAATCGCTCGCAGCAACATCGCTGCGAGACTCAGTTAACCTTTGCGAAGGAGCATCGCTGCTACCCCACAGAAGAACGCTATCACCGCCGCTCCTGCCCCCAACAAGGATTCATCGATCCCGTGCAGATTCGCGCTCCGGCGCCGTATAGTCCTTGTATGCCTCAACGCAACGGGACCCCTGCGGATCCGCCCGACCAGACCCTCGTTGAGGACCTCACCGCAGCCACCCCCGCGCTCGTCTCCGCCGCGAAGGATGCCATGGATGCGGAGCTGCCGTGGTACGGAGATCTCTCCGCCCATGATCGCTCCTGGCTCGGCGTCGTGGCGCAAGAGAGCATCACGCGCTTTATCTCGTGGTTGGTGGATCCTCAGCCGGCCAGCACCTCCGCCTCGGAACTCTTTCGCGTGGCACCACCGGAGCTTGCCCGTTCGATCTCGTTGCAGAATACGGTCGCCGTGATTCGCCTGCTCGTGAAGGTCGTGGAGGAGCACGCCCACGAGTTTGTGGCGACCGGAAACGTGGACCAACTGCGCGAACTGGCGCTCGTATACTCCCGTGAGGTGGCGTTCTCCGCCGCCGAGGTCTACGCGCGTGCGGCGGAATCGCGTGGCGCATGGGACGCCCGCCAAGAGGCGCTCCTGATCGACTCCATCGTGCGCGGCTCCACTGACGATTCGCTACGCTCCCGGGCGTCAACGCTCGGTTGGATTGGGAGCGGGCGCACCGTCGTCGTCGTCGGGACAGCCCCCAACCGCAGCACGGATCACCGGAAGATCGATTCGGTGTTGGTTGATTTGCGAAGCGAGATGCGCCGCCACACCAAGGACGCGCTCGTGGGGCTCCACGGCGAGCGAATCATCGCCGTGATCGGTGGCAAAGACGATCCAATCGCGATCGCCCGTTCCCTCACATCCTCCTTTCCCGAGGGACCTGTGGTGATCGGTACCCTCACTGAGTCCATCGCCGATGCCGGGAACTCCGCGCGGAGGGCGCTCGCAGGCATTCAGGCGATCGTGGCGTGGGGAAGCGCTCCACGCCCGGCGCTCGCGGAGGATCTGCTTCCCGAGAGGGCGCTCAACGGAGACCCCCTCGCGCGCGCCACGCTCGTGGGCGACATCTACACACCTCTCGTCACCGCTGGCACCCCATTGGTGGACACATTGGAGGAGTACCTGGCCGAAGGCCGCTCACTCGAAGGCGCCGCACGCCGCTTGTACGTCCACCCCAACACGGTGCGATACCGGCTGCGCCGCATCAGCGAGGTTGTGGGATGGGATCCCACCGATGCGCGCGAAGGATATGTGCTCCAGACCGCACTGGCGATCGGGCGCCTGACGAGCCCGTAGCGCGGGTCACACTCTGGGCGCTCGCCTGTAGCCTTCCTCCAATTCAGGCCCCGGGACTTGTTGCTTGGACGCCACGACTCCTACCGTCCTAGATTGCGAGGATGGTCCATATGCGCGCACTTCTTTGTCCCGGCCAAGGGACACAACGGGCCGGGATGCTCTCCCAGTGGATTCAGCAGCGCGCCCTGATCGACTCGATGAGCGAAGCCGCGGAACTCGATATTGTCGCATTTGGCTGCGATGCCGACGACGAGACGGTGACGGATACCGCCATCGCCCAGCCTCTCATCGTGGCTGCCAGCCTCCTCTCGTATGCAGAACTCGGGACACCTCGCGTTGACGTCGTGGCGGGGCATTCCGTGGGCGAACTGGCGGCACTGGCCGTGGCC
>JAKDIE010000154.1 GCA_030450655.1 Ruaniaceae bacterium | reverse complement strand
ATGCCGTACCCGCGCTGGCCCCGCAGGGCGCGTACCCGCCCTCCGTCATTCTGCGCGGAGGGTGTAGTCCGGAGTCGCTGAACCCAGGCACAGGGATTTCACGCAACCGAGACGACTGGATCCCGCGACTTCGCGCGGGATGACGAGGATTGCGACCCATCAGACGACGAGAGTTGCGACACGTCGGCCGCCACGGTTGGGCGAGGACCCTGAGCCTGGATCCCGCGACTTCGCGCGGGATGACGAGGGTTGCGACCCACCGGACCGACCTGCGCGGGATGCGAGTTGGGGCGACGCAGGCTTGCCCCGGGTTGCCGGCAGAGCGGGCAACGGGAACGGCCCCGCTCTCCCGAAGAGAGCGGGGCCGCCGATCCGACTGCCTGGTGAAGCTAGTGGCCCCTGCGCCAGCTTCGTGAGAGGTCCGCGTTGAGCTGCGAGATCACGTCGAGCGGGATCGCCTTGGGGCAGACGGCCGCGCATTCGCCGATGTTCTGGCATCCGCCGAAGCCTTCGGCGTCGTGCTGGTTCAGCATGTCCACCACGCGAGCGAGGCGCTCTGGCTGTCCTTGAGGAAGCATGCCGAGGTGCGTAATCTTCGCTGCGGTGAACAGCATGGCTGATGCGTTCGGGCACGCGGCCACGCAGGCCCCACACCCGATGCACGCGGCCGCCTCGAACGCACGATCAGCGTCCGGCTTGGGCACCGGCACTGCGTGTGCATCCGGCGCGGAACCCGTGTTGACGGAGATGTATCCACCGGCCTGGATGATGCGGTCGAGGGCCTGGCGATCCACCACCAGGTCCTTGATCACGGGGAAGGCGGTGGAACGCCACGGCTCGACCGTGATCGTGTCTCCGTCCTTGAACGTGCGCATGTGGAGCTGACACGTGGTGGTGCGCTCCGGTCCGTGTGCGATGCCGTTGATCACGAGCCCACACATGCCGCAGATGCCTTCGCGGCAGTCCGAATCGAACGCCACCGGCTCCTCACCGCGGGCGAAGAGCTCTTCGTTCAGGACGTCTAGCATCTCCAGGAAGGACATGTGGTCCGAGATTCCCATGAGCTGGTAGTCGACCATCTTGCCGGGCGCTTCGGGCGCCGCCTGACGCCACACTCTGAGGGTGATGTTCACTTGTAACTCCGCTGCTTCATCTCGACGTACTCGTACTTGAGGTCTTCCTTGTGCAGGATCGGGGGCTTGGACTCGCCCGCCCACTCCCAGGCGGCCACGTACGCGAAGTCCTTGTCATCGCGTAGCGCCTCGCCGTCCTCCGTTTGGGATTCGGCGCGGAAGTGGCCACCGCAGGATTCGCGGCGGTGGAGGGCATCGATGCACATCAGCTCGCCCAGCTCGAGGAAGTCCGCCACACGGCCGGCCTTCTCCAGTTCCTGGTTGAGATCGCGATCCTTGGAGATGATCTTGACGTCCCGCCAGAACTCCTCGCGCAGCGCGCGGATCTCTTGGACGGCCTCCTTCAGACCAGCTTCGTTGCGTTCCATTCCACACTTCTCCCACATGATGGCCCCGAGGGCCTTGTGGAAGGAGTCAACCGAACGCGTCCCGTTGACGGCAAGAAGCGTGTCAATCCGCTTCTGCACGGACTCGCGTGCCGCAACCACCTCGGGGTGGTCCTCCGAGATCGGAGCGAATGGGGCATCGGCAAGGTAATCCGAGACCGTGGACGGCAACACGTAGTAGCCGTCCGCGAGGCCCTGCATCAGAGCCGAGGCCCCGAGCCGGTTCGCGCCGTGGTCCGAGAAGTTCGCTTCGCCGGTCACGTAAAGGCCCGTGATGGACGACATGAGATCGTAATCCACCCAGAGGCCACCCATCGTGTAGTGCACCGCAGGGAAGATGCGCATCGGCACTTCGTACGGGTTCTCGCCCGTGATCTGCTGGTACATGTCGAAGAGGTTGCCGTACTTCGCGGAGACCGCATCCTGCCCAAGGCGTCCGATCGCGTCCTCGAAATCGAGGTACACACCGAGACCTGTGGGGCCCACACCGCGGCCCTCATCGCACACGTTCTTCGCGGCGCGCGAGGCGATATCGCGGGGAACGAGGTTACCGAAGGCCGGGTACTTGCGCTCGAGGTAGTAATCGCGATCCGCTTCGGGGATCTGGCGCGGGTCCTTCTTGCAATCCTCCGCGCGCTTCGGCACCCAGATGCGGCCATCGTTGCGCAGCGACTCACTCATGAGCGTGAGCTTCGACTGGTAGTCACCGGAGACCGGGATGCACGTGGGGTGAATCTGCGTGAAGCACGGGTTACCGAAGTGAGCGCCCTTGCGGTGCGCGCGCCAGTTCGCCGTGGTGTTGCAACCCATCGCATTCGTGGACAGGAAGAACACGTTGCCGTATCCGCCCGTGGCGAGGACGACGGCGTCGGCCGTGAGAGTGAGAATCTCGCCCGTCACCATGTCGCGTGCGACCACGCCGCGAGCCCGTCCCTCGATCACGATGAGCTCGAGCATCTCGTGACGCGCTAGCTGCTTCACCGTGCCGGCAGCCACCTGGCGCTCGAGCGACTGGTAGGCACCGATCAGGAGCTGCTGGCCAGTCTGGCCGCGCGCGTAGAAGGTGCGGGAGACCTGCACGCCACCGAACGAGCGGTTATCGAGCAACCCGCCGTATTCGCGAGCGAACGGCACGCCTTGCGCCACGCAGGTGTCGATGATGTCCGAGGAAACCTCGGCCAGGCGGTACACGTTCGACTCGCGCGAGCGGTAATCGCCGCCCTTAACCGTGTCATAGAACAACCTGTACACGGAGTCGTTGTCATTCTTGTAGTTCTTCGCGGCGTTCATGCCACCTTGGGCGGCGATGGAGTGCGCGCGGCGCGGGCTGTCCTGGTAGAACAGCACGGTCACGTTGTAACCCAGCTCTCCCAGCGTTGCGGCCGCGGCGCCACCGGCGAGGCCGGTTCCCACCACGATCACGTTCAGCTTGCGGCGGTTGGCCGGGTTCACGAGCTTGCCGCGGAACTTGCGCTCGCCCCAGCGGGAGGCGATCGGGACGTCCGGCGCCTTGGTATCGGCGATTTTCTCGCCCTCGGTGTATAGACCGTCAATGAGTGTCATGATGCGTTTCCCCTACGAGATGAAGCCGAACAGGATGCCGAACGGCGGAAGCATGAAGGCGAGGAACACGACCAGCCCGGCGGCGATGGCCACAAGGTTGATCCAGTGCTGTCGGCGCACCTTATTTGCTCCAAGCGTGGCGAGCGCGGACCAGAAGCCGTGGCGCACGTGGAGCGCAAGCGCTGCGATCGGGATCATGTACGCCAGCACCATGTACCAGTTCGAGAACGTTGCCACCATGCGCTCGTACGGGCCCATGGCGTGGTAGTCGCCGCCGATCTGGAAGGTCAAGGTGGTGAAGTGCAGGAGGTGGAACACGATGAACACCAGGATGATGATCCCGCCCCAGCGCACCGTCCGCGATGCGTATGTGGTGGCGATGGTCTGGTGGTTCACGTACGCGTTCGGACCACGGGCCTTGCGCGCCCGCAACCATAGCCGCACCGCCGCATAAACGTGGATGATGAGCGAGCCCGCCAGAAGCGCACGGAACGCCCACAGGAACCACATCGGCGGGATCAGGTGCGGGAACGGGTCACGCAGCCAGTGCGCGTACCCGTCGAACGCCTCGGGCCCAAGGAACATCTTGATGTTGCCGTAGGCGTGGAAAACGACGAAGAATACGAAGAAGAGACCGGAGACCGCCATGGTGATCTTGGTCGCGACCGAGGTATTCCGCGCGCGCGTCAAGCGCGTCACAGCTTTGGTATCAGTTGAAGTGGCCACGAGACGATTGTAGGGACTCAGATGGTGGCAGGTCTCGCCTTTGGTCCCATATCGAAACAATCCGTATTTAAATGACGTGCGGCTTTCGTTATTGCCGTGATTTCAGGGCTTTATGCATGACGACGGCGTCCGTGCCAGTTGCTTGGTAGTAGTTCGGACGCACTGCGATCGCCTCGAATCCGGCCCGCTCATACAGCCGCTGTGCGCCCGCGTCATCGGCACGCACTTCCAGGAACATCTCCTCGATGCCCTCCCCGTTAGCTTCCGCCAGGAGCGCCGCCAGGAGCGCCGCGCCGATGCCCCTGCGCTGGTGGGTGCGGGCCACGCCGATCGTCACGAGATCGGAGGCCGGGGCAACGATGATGCCTCCCCACCCCACCAGCCTGCCCTCGTCCACCACACAGAGGTACCTGCGGAACGGGCTGGCGAGTTCTTCCCGATGGGTGGCCCGGCTCCAGGACTCCGGGCCGAACAGGTCCACGTCGAGGGCCGCGATCGCATCGAGGTCAGCGGGCGTGGCGGGTCGAAACTCAGGCACTGGCGCGTTTCCGGCCCGCTGCGGCGTGGATATCGGGGCGCCGCAGGTACAGGGGCTCCGTGGGCTGCTCACTCCCCCACCGGGCGCGCGCGAGCCGCACCATCACGGCAGGATCGAGTCCAAGCTCCTCCCCCGCGAGCTGTTCGGGGTACAGGCGCGTTCCGGCACCCACGAGGAGGCCCAGCCCTTCCACCTCGCCCGGAGCGCTGACGGCTGGCGGGCTGAGGGCCGTCACGTCGTCGTCGGACAAAGCCTCAAAACTCGCCCAGAACACCTCCTTGCGGCGGGCATCGGTCACCACCGTGACCGTGCGTGCACCGGCATCGAGCGCCTGCCGCGCGAGCACATCGAGGGCCGGCACCCCCACCACCGGCACGCCGAG
>JAKDIE010000153.1 GCA_030450655.1 Ruaniaceae bacterium | reverse complement strand
GTGGCGCCCGCCAACCCCGAGAGAGGGCTGCCGCGAATCCAGGCCAGCTACCTCCTCTTCGACGCCGAGACCTTGACCCTGCAGGCCACACTCGATGGCACTGCTCTGACCACGTTGCGCACCCCTGCGGTGTCGCTGGCCGCAGTCCGTCCAGCCCTGGGGCGATTCGATGAACCCTTACGCGTGGTCGTGTTTGGTGCGGGCCCTCAAGCGGTGGGGCATGTGCAGACCCTCGCAGCGATCACACCTGAGCCGCTCGCTTCGGTGACCTTCCTCGTGCGACAGCCGAACAGGGCTGCGCCAGACGCGGCTGCTCTCGGCGACGTGGCCGGTACTGACAGCCCACACGCCCGCACGGCCCTTCGCGGCGCGCACGTGATCGGCTGCGCCACCACCGCTCGAACACCACTCTTCCCCAGCGATGCCATCGGGCAGAACTCTGTGGTGATCGCCGTCGGCTCCCACGAACCCGAGGCCCGCGAACTCGACAGTGCCCTGCTGGCGCGTTCCACGGTCATCGTCGAAGATTCGGCAACCGCGTTGCGTGAGGCGGGGGACGTGATCCTCACCTGCAACGAAGGCGCACTGGATCGCGGCAGCCTGATCGGCATGAGTGAGGTCATCGCCGGAGGCGCACAGGTCCCCGCCGATCGGGCAGTCGTCTTCAAGAGCGTGGGCATGTCCTGGCAGGACCTTGTCATCGCCAACGCGGTGGTCCGCTCGGCCACCCACCAGGCATAGCGGACCCGGCGCTTGTGCCGAGTCGCACGACCAGGACGATCGTGGCGGGGTGGTTCAGGCCTCGTGCGGGTCGCTGTGACTCACGGTCTTGGCCACTGACAAGAGGAAGGTCGCATCCTCCAGGGCGTCCACCGAGTGGACCTCGTCAGGGATCCCCACGAATGAGCCACTTCTGAGTTCCCAGCGCCCCGCCTCGGTACTGAGTACGATGCGGCCGGAAATCACCTGGAGCGTCGCGTCGCCGGGGCTGGCATGTTCCGGGAGTCGTTGCCCGGCGAGGAGAGCGATGAGAGTCTGCCGCAGGTGACGGTCTCTGCCGCCGTACACCGTGATGGAGCTGCGGCCATTGTGCGCCTCCTTGGCAAGCTCCAGTTCGCGAGCGGCAAGTGAGACGAGCGACACAGTTTCCATGTGGCCAGGCTATACCTGCGCACCGTTCTGCAGGACCCGAGGACATTGAACGATTGACGCGACGTTCGATCGTGGACGCGCTGGTGATAATGGTCGTCAAGCCTGATGATCCACGATCCAGTCGAAGAACATACGAAGGAGCCCCATGCCGGTCCATGGAACGAGACTGTCAGAAGCCTCCGCGCGCCGGTTCGTGACGGAATTTGCGATCAGTGTTGCGCTTGAACCGGGGGAGCGGTGGTGGGGAGGTTCGTCCACGGACGGGATTCTCATGCCTTACGGCGACGCGCATTTTTCGCAGGACCTGGCCCGGACAACATCACTCGATGGGAGAGTGGGCGGGCCCTCGAATCAGGCTGCACCGGTTCTCGTATCAACCGCGGGCCGCGCAGTTGCCTCGGTGGATCCGTTCTCGTTCACATTCTGCAATGGACGATTGGATGTGCGTGGGCCCGGGCTACAACTGATCGAGACGGGAGGTGCCCTGCGGGATGCCCTTCGTGCCGTTGCCGCGCCGTCCGGCCTATTGCCTGCTCGGAAGCTGATCACGGCTCCGCAGTACTGCACCTGGATCGAGATGCCGCATAGTCCGACCCAGGAACGGGTGGTGGGGTTTGCGCGAGACATTCTTGCGGCCGGTATGCCGGCCGGAACGATCATTGTGGACGATTGCTGGTCTCCCGGTTACGGGAACTGGACCTTCGATCCAGCGCGGTTCCCCGAACCAGCAATGATGCTGGATGAGTTGCACCGGCTCGGGTTCTCGGTGATGCTCTGGGTGGTCCCGTTCGTCAGTCCTGACTCCAGAGCGTTCAGGGAACTGAACGGGCGGAACCTGCTGGTGCGCACGGGAGACGGTCACGTGGCGGTGCGAGAGTGGTGGAACGGATACTCGGCACTGCTGGATGTCTCGAACCCGTCCGCAGTCTCCTGGTTGACCGAGCAACTCGATGACCTGCTTCAGATTCACGGCGTGGATGGGTTCAAGTTCGACGCCGGTGATGTGCGTGACTACTTCCCTGACGATCAGAACTACCAGCAGTCAACGCCCGTGGAGATGTGTCAGCATTGGGCGCGGATCGGACTACGCTACTCCTTCAACGAGTTTCGTGCGTGCTGGAACATGCCCGGTCAACCTCTCGGTCAGAGGCTTCAGGACAAGCCCCCGATGTGGGGCCCCCTTGGGCTGGGCTCCTTGATTCCTGAGATGTTGGCGCAGAGCATGATGGGGTACGCCGTTGTGAGCCCCGACATGATCGGTGGCGGTGAGATCACTGCGATGGAGGGACAGTCGAGCATCGACCAGGAATTCATCGTGCGGTATGCACAACTCGCTTCACTGTCTCCCATGATGCAGTTCTCCATGCTTCCATCTCGGGTTCTCGACGAGAGGCACCACACCGCAGTTCTGCAGGCCTTGCGGATGCGCGAAGAGATGATGCCCGTGATCATCGAGTTGGCCGAGGAGTCTGCACAGACCGGTGAACCGATCATTCGGCCTCTCGCATACCAGGATGCGCCGTTGGCAGAGGTGACAGATCAGTTCATGTTGGGTTCCGACTACGTGGTGGCACCGGTGCTGGAGAGTCGGGCGGACTCCAGGGCAGTGGTGCTGCCGCCAGGCCGCTGGCAGCTGCGCGGTGTGGACGGACTCCACGGGGACGCACTGAATGGCGGGCAGACTGTCACGGTGCCGTGCGGGCTTGAGACCATCCCGGTATTCCAACGCGTCTAGGGCATCCCGGCCGTCCACGCTGCGGGCTCCCGCAGTCGTAAGATGGCCGCGGAGGAGCCCGCCTCGACGTCTGCCGGAAAAGGATGGTGTGCTGTGGCCGATCACCACGCCCCCGCGCGAGCGCAGGACGACCTGTGCGTGGCGCGGGTGCCGCTCTTCCAGGGCCTCAGCTTTGAGGACCAGCTCGCGGTCGCCACGCTCGCGTCGCACTCCGTGGTCGATCGCGGCGAGCAACTCTATGCCGCCGGTTCCCGCTCATCCCAACTCATGGTGGTGCACACGGGGGCAGTGAAGGTGACCCGCATCGATATCGACGGGCGTGAGCAGATCCTGCGCGTGCTCGGCCCCGGCGCATTCATTGGCGAATCCGCATTCCTGACCGGCGAGCGCCCCACTCACTTCGCCACGGCGATGGAACCGGCCAGCATGTGCGTGTTCCGCCACGCCGATCTGGGCCGCCTGGTGCGCGAACATCCATCGATCGGATTACGCATGCTGCAGGAGGTGAGCCGTCGCCTTGCCGCGACCGAATCCCGGTTGGCGGCGGTGATCTCCGGTGACGTCACCTCGCGGCTTGCCGAATACCTGCTGTCACTGCCTACTCGGCAGGTGGAGGACGGCACGCTGGTGCAGTTCCCAATGGCGAAGAAGGACATCGCCTCGCTGCTCGATACCACGCCGGAATCGCTGAGCCGGCAGCTACGTAAGCTCCAACAATCGGGGATCGCCCGCACCACGGGTGCCCGAGGGCTGATCATTCTCGACATCGATGCCCTCACTGACCTCACGATTCCCGCCTAGCGTGCCCTTCTCGCTGCTCGTCCGGAGCAGGCGCATCGCGTTGAGGATCACAACAAGCACTGAGAGTTCGTGCACCAGCATGCCGATCGCCATCGTGACGCCGCCGAGGAGCACGCCCAGCATCAGAACACCAACAGTGCCGAGGGCGATGGCGATGTTCTGGCGCATGGTGTTCACGGTGCGCCGTGCCAGTGAGAGCGCGTGCGGCAACTTCACGAGATCATCCGTCATCAAGGCGATATCGGCAGTCTCAATCGCAACGGCACTCCCTGCGGCGCCCATGGCCACCCCGATGGTGGCCGTGGCCAGTGCGGCCGCGTCGTTGACGCCGTCACCCATCATCGCCACGGTGTAGCCCTGCCGTTGCAACTCGTTCACTGCGTCCAGCTTTTCCTCGGGCAGGAGCCCCGCGCGGATCTCGTCGATTCCCACACGCTCGCCCACGGCGCGGGCTACCGGTTCGATATCGCCGGTGAGCATGAGGATCTTCTTCACGCCCACCGCGCGCAATTGCGCCACCATGCGCGGCGCATCGGCACGAACACGATCGGCCACGGCGATCACACCGATCACTTGGCCATCGCGGGCGATCAGCATCGGGGTGCGTCCGGCGGCGGCAAGTTCGGCAAAGACGCTACGCGCCCGCGGATCGTCATACCCTGCAGTGTTCTCAGATTCGATCAGCGCCATATTTCCCACCGCGATGCGATGACCGTCGAACGTGGCAACGATACCCTTGCCGGGAACTGGTTCGGTCTGCTCGGGCAGTCCGATCTGGCGCAGGCCGCGCTCGGCGGCGGCATCCAGGATCGGGCGGGCCAGAGGGTGCTCCGAACCTGCCTCGGCGCGTGCGGCCATCCAGAGGACGTCATCGGCATCCAGCGCAGGATGACCGGACGCGCCTTCGGGATTCAGAGCGATCACGTCGGTGAGGTGGGGGCGCCCCTCGGTGAGAGTGCCGGTCTTGTCCAGCGCGACAGCATCGATCTTCGCGGAGGCCTCCAGGAACTCACCTCCCTTGATCAAGATGCCATCGCGGGCACC
>JAKDIE010000004.1 GCA_030450655.1 Ruaniaceae bacterium | reverse complement strand
CGATCTCTCGGTGGGCCAAGAGCGGCGCAGCCTTTTCGAGGGCCCAGGCAGCCCGCGCGGCGGCGGCGCGCGGGCAACTCGCGCGGGAGATGGCTGAGAAGAGGGCCACACGCGCCGCCGCTGAGGCGGAGCGAATCGCTCAGGACCGTGCCGCAGCGGAACTCGCCGCGAAGGAGTCCGCGCGCGCCGCCGATTCCACGCCCGCACCCACGCCACCACCTGAGGACCACCTTGCGCCCGTCGCGGAACAGGTTCACCGCGAGCCCAGCGCAGCCGCGCAGCCACCGAGTAGCACGAGGCCCCACGAGCGTCGCATCAACCCCGGCCCATTCGTGATGGCGCTCGTGCTGATCGGCGTCGTAATCGCGCTGATCCTCTCGTTGCTCAATCTCAGCGATACGGGCGGCCCGGTGACTCTCCCACCGAGAGAAGATCCTGCCCCAGCGGAGACTGTTCCAGCGGAGCCTCCGGCAGAGGGTGAGGAAGAGCTCACGGAACCTGCTGAGGTCGCCGCAGTGCCCACAATCGCTCGGATCAGTGTTCTCGATCCGGAGGGCGACGGCCAGGAGAACCCGGAGCTCACCGGCCTCGCGTTTGACGGCGATATCTCCACGTACTGGCGCTCCCGCTCCTACGTGAACCCCGCGTTCGGCATGAAGTCCGGCATCGGTATCGACGTCATTCTGAACGAGGCCGCGCTCGTCACCGAGATCGAGATTCTCCTTGCCGGCGAGGGCGGCCACGTGCAGGTCAAGACGAGTGCTGCGGAGGCGCATCGGCAGGAGCCAATTGCCGAGGCGGATATGGCTCGCACCACGGTGATCACGCTCGCGGAGCCCACGGAACTCTCCAACGTGGTCTTATGGTTCACGGCGCTGCCTCGCGCCGATTCGGACGGCAAGAACCGGGTCGAGCTCCTTGAAATCCACGTCAGATAAATACCCCCGGGAATATCGACACCACGCCTCCTGTTGACGCAATCACACAACGAAGGAAGTACATGACCACGCACGACGTCATCATTGTTGGATCCGGTCCCGCCGGATACACGGCCGCTGTCTACACCGCCCGCGCGGGCCTAAAGCCGATCATTTTCGCTGGGGCCATCACCGCTGGTGGCGCCCTCATGAACACCACCGAGGTCGAGAACTTTCCGGGCTTCCCCGAAGGCGTCATGGGGCCGGACCTCATGACAAAGATGCAGGAGCAGGCCGAGAAGTTCGGGGCGGAGGTGCGCTACGAGGATGTCACTGCCGTTGAACTGACGGGGGATGTCAAGACTGTCACGAACGACGACGGCGAGACCTTCTCCGCGCGCACCGTGATCCTCGCGCTAGGCTCCGAATACCGGAAGATGGGCATCGTGGGCGAAGACGTGTTCTCGGGCCGAGGTGTTTCCTACTGTGCCACCTGCGATGGGTTCTTCTTCAAGGAACAGCACATCGCCGTCGTCGGCGGTGGGGATTCGGCGATGGAAGAGGCCACGTTCCTGTCACGTTTCGGCTCGAAGGTGACGATCATTCACCGGCGTGACGAGCTGCGCGCGTCCAAGATCATGGCGGACCGTGCGATGAATGATCCGAAGATCGAGTTCGCGTGGAACAGCGAGGTGGTGGCCCTCCACGGCGAGGGGCAACTTTCCAGCATCACGCTGCGGGACACGGTGACGGGCGAGACGCGCGAGCTCGATGCGACCGGGCTGTTCGTGGCGATCGGTCACCTGCCGCGCTCGGGCATCGTGGCGGGCCAGGTCCATCTCGACGACGCCGGGTACGTCCTCGTCAATCACCCCACCACCCAGACCAACCTGCCGGGCGTTTTCGCCTGCGGGGACGTGGTCGATCACACCTATCGCCAGGCGATCACCGCCGCCGGCACGGGCTGCGCCGCGGCCCTCGATGCCGAACGCTACCTCGCCGCACTCGATTCCTGAAGGAGCCTCATGGTTGTCAAGCCCACCGTCGTCACTGACGACTCGTTTAAAGCCGAAGTGCTCGACTCGGAGATTCCCGTGCTCGTGGACTTCTGGGCCACCTGGTGCCCGCCGTGCCGTCAAATGGCCCCCGTCATCAATGATCTTGCGATCGAGCTGGACGGCACCGTGAAGATCGCGAAGATGGACACTGATGAGAATCAGACCGTCCCGCGGCTCTATGGAATCTCGTCGATTCCCACGTTCAATCTCTACAAAGGTGGGGAGCTCGTCGCCTCGTTTGTGGGCGGCCGCCCCAAGCGCACGCTACGCGACGAGATTCGTAAGGCGTTGTCCGAAGGGCAGTAGTGGCACTCTGGGGAGGGTGCGGGAGTCAACGTACCTGAACGTGAGAGGGCCTTTCCGTGAGTGGTTCCAGATCGCCTGAAACTCGCATCGACCCGTGGATCACCCACTACGCCGATCGAACTCGGGGAATGTGGGCCTCCGAGATTCGCTCGCTCTTCGCTGTCGCCGTCACGGCGTGCTCGTTCTCGAGGACAACCCGGATGGGCTCCTCGGCTTCGATTCGGAGCCGTTGCCCGCGCATCTGGGGTCAGATGACCATGACTGCGTACTTGTCCGAATACGACTGGTACACGCAGGTCAAGCAGTTCCGCTCCGAATGCAAGGACCGCGGCGAGGCAATGCTGCCGCACGCCGGTCGTTGCGCCCCATGTAGGGGTGTTCTTCTGCCGCTGGTAGCGTGGGCGCATGTTGAGTCCGGGTGACCGCGTGGAGTTGGTGGCGTGTTCCGACGGGCTTGGCCAGTCGGCGCTGAACGAGGTGCAACGGCTGAGGGAGTCCCTCGAGCAGTTAGGCCTACGCGTCACGTCGGGATTGCCGCTCGATAGGGCGTACGGTGACTCCCGGAGCCCCGCAACCGCCCACCCCGCGCCCGATCCGACGCGCGCTCAACATCTCATGGACGTGCTGGAGGATCCGAGCATTGCGGCGGTCCTCGACGTCTCGGGCGGTCAGCTTGCTACGGGCGTACTCACGTACCTGGATCCTCGGCGTTTCGCGCGCGCGAACGGCTTCTTCATCGGGTTCAGCAATCTCACCGCGATCGCCAACGCTCTGTACGGCGCCGCCAACGCATCATCGTTGCTCATCAACCCGCGTCTGCTCGGTTCGAACGAGGGCGTCCGCGCTCTATTCGTCGACGCCTGCCTTGCGCCATCGGCCACCGCGTGGTTAGCCACCCCCGCGCGGCCGGGCAGCACCCTCGTGACTCCGCGGGTGGATTTCGTTCGCGGATCCGAGTTGTCTGGCACGCTCGTTGGTGGAAATCTCACCGGGCTGCTTTCGCTCGCGGGGACACCATGGTTTCCGCGCGTGGATGGTGCAATCCTCGCGCTCGAAGCGTTGAGCCCTACGTACTCGGCGGTTGCGGTTGGGCTGCATCAGCTTCGGCAGATGGGCGTGTTCGAGCGCGTGGCTGGGGTGCTCCTTGGCCAGTTCACCTCGATCGACGAGAAGTTGGGGCGTGGCGCCGTTCCCGCATTGGCGGTAGAACTCATCCCGGACGTACCTCTGGCGACCACACGCCACTTCGGGCACTCGAATGACTCCCTGGCGCTGATGATCGGCGAGCCACTGCAATTGTCGCAACTTGACTAATAGTTGGTTATCTATTTGCTTGAGTTTGGTGCGGAGTGGTGAAGTGAACGATCACGTCTTGATTTTATCCCTAGAATGCAACGCTTTAGTCGAGTATTCCAATGATTCGGTCGAGGTCCTCGAGTGATGCGAAGTCGATCGTGAGGCGTCCGCGTCTGCTTCCCATTGTGACGCGGACGCGAGTATCGAGTGTGTCTGAGAGTCTGGTCGCGATATCGTCGAGTTGGTCTTGGTGTGGGTTGACGAGCGGGCGCCGCCTCATTTCGGGCTGGACCGCCTCTCCCAACGTGACGATCTCTTCCGTCGAACGCACGGAAAGCCCCTCCGCGACGATGCGCTGCGCTAGTCGTTCCATGGCAGCCGCATCCTCAAGGCCGAGGAGGGCGCGAGCGTGCCCCGCCGAGAGGACGCCGGCGGCAACCCTCCGCTGAACGAGTGGTGGGAGCTTCAGGAGCCGGATCGTGTTCGATATCTGTGGGCGCGAGCGTGCGATTCGCCGAGAGAGTTCCTCTTGCGTGCACGAGAAGTCCTCGAGGAGTTGCTTGTAGGCGGACGCCTCCTCGAGAGGATTGAGCTGAGCGCGGTGCAGGTTTTCGAGGAGCGCGTCGCGAAGCATGTCCGTATCGTCCGTTTCGCGGATGATTGCGGGGATTGACTCCATGCCTGCAAGCCCGGCCGCTCGGAACCGCCGTTCTCCCATGATGAGTTCGTATGGGGCCGCGGAGCCCGTGGGGGCGGGGCGCACGACAATTGGTTGGAGGAGCCCCACCTCCCGGAGCGAATCAGCGAGTTCTCCGAGTTCGTCCTCGTCGAAGACTTCTCGTGGGTTGAGCCGATTCGGCATAATGCTGGACAACGCCAACTCTGCGGCACGGACGCCTGGAATCGGTGCGAGTCCATCCGTTTCACGTGAAACATCCTCGCTCGGGACCAATGTTTCACGTGAAACGGGCTGTTCGAAGAAGATGTCGCTCGGACGCGCCTGCGCTTCGACGTTCGGAATCAGGGCACTGATGCCCTTCCCAAGACCTCGTCGTCTGTCAGCCATTTTGAATCCCCCTTGCTCCTCGATCCGCGATCTCCCGGGCAGCCGAACGATATGCGAGAGCCCCCGCGGAGTTCTTGTCGTATGTGATTACAGTTTGTCCATAGCTTGGCGCCTCAGATATCCGCACGGAGCGGGGGATGGGCGTCTCAAGGGTCCGATCTGGAAAGTGGGCACGAACGTCTTCCGCCACCTGTTGGGACAGATTCGTTCGCTTGTCATACATCGTCAGCAAGATTGTCGAAACGATCAGTTGACTGTTCAGATGCCCGCGGATGAGATCCACGTTCTTCAACAACTGTGAAAGCCCCTCGAGCGCGTAGTACTCGCACTGAATCGGAATCAGTACCTCTCGAGCCGCCACAAAGGCGTTCACGGTGAGGAGTCCCAGGCTCGGCGGGCAGTCGATAATCACGTAATCATACGATTGAGACTCGAGGTAGGCGTCGATTGCGCTCTTGAGGCGAGTCTCCCGCGCAACCATAGACACCAGCTCGATCTCGGCTCCGGAAAGATCGATCGTGGATGGTGCGCAATAGAGGTTGTCGATATCAGGGCATGGCTGCACAATCGCGCCTAGGTCCATCCCGTCCACGATAACGTCGTAGACCGACGGCGTGCCTGAGTGATGATCGATTCCGAGCGCGGTCGAAGCGTTCCCTTGGGGATCGTTGTCGAGCACCAATACCTTGAGGCCCCCCATGGCAAGAGCCGCCGCAATGTTCACGGCCGTAGTTGTCTTGCCAACGCCACCCTTTTGGTTCGAGACAGTAATGATTCGCGTCTGAGGAGGTGCCGGAAAGCTCACCCCCCGCAGCGCTCGAGCCATTCGCAACTCCTCATCGAGTTGGGATGCGAGTGGAGTGGACACGTCCAGCACGCGAGGTGCGTCCCTACCTGGCTCCACGATTGTTCCCTCTCTTTGATGATTCTCAATCTTACGGCGTCCGCTCGAAGATCATGTGACGCCTGTGGATAGAGTACGAAATCCGAGTGCAGTCAACGTGTTCCCTGTGGATAATCTGTGGATGACACTGATGTCGTTTCCGATGACATCCGATCGTGTTTCACGTGAAACAACCCGCTCAACTCAACCGAACTCAGTTCGAGCGTTTGTGCACGTCCACCACATTGGTCACAGAACCGTCGAGAGGCGAGACCACCCCATGAACCTCGGCCGCCAGCGCGAACTTCCGAAGCACCTTCCGAGCGTCCTCAACTTCTTGGGTTGCCCGGTCGCCCTTCATCGCCAGCATCCGTCCCCCTGGCGCGACAAGAGGCCATGTCCACCGGAGAAGCTTCTCAAGGGAGGCGACGGCGCGCGCCGTCACCACTGAAAAGTGCCGTGAACTGTGCAACTCCTCCGCCCGCGCCCGCACGATCTCGACGTTCGCGAGTCCCATCGCAACGCTCGCGTCCCGTAGCCACTCCACGCGGCGCTCCATCGGTTCTACCAAGGTTACGTCAAGATTGGGTCTAGCTATCGCAATCACAAGGCCAGGGAATCCCGCCCCGCTGCCCACATCACACACGTCCGTTCCATCATGAATGAACTGGCTGATTGCGAGAGAATTGATGAGGTGGCGGGACCAGAGGCGAGGTAGCTCCCGTGGGCCGATGAGGCCCCGCAACTCTCCCTGCTCGCGTACCAGCGACGCGAAGGACTCTAGTCGATCCCACTGCACGGGGCCGTCAACGAGATCGTGCACTGCGCGCGGAAAGTGACGCGGATCTTCCCCGTGCTCGATCACGCCTCCGCAGGCTCGATTACCACGTAGCGGTTCGGCTCAACACCCGACGAACTCGAGGTGAGACCCGCCGCCTTCACCGCATCGTGCACTACCTTGCGTTCGAAAGGATTCATGGGAGCCATCGACTGCCGCTCTCCAGATTCCTTCACCTTCGAAACCGCCTCCGCGGCCTGGTGCTGCAGACTCACCTTGATCGTCTTGCGGAAGTCCGCAATATCGAGCATTAGTCGAGAGCGTTCCCCGGTCTTTGCCTGCACCGCCAAGCGAGTCAACTCCTGCAGGGCGTCAAGAACCTCGCCGTCCTTCCCGACTAGCTTCCGTAGCCAGCGATCGCCGTACTCCTCGGACACGATCGCCACCACCGAGCGTCCGTTTTCCACGTCGATGTCGAGGTCACCGTCGAGATCTGAGATGTCGAGCAACTCCTCGAGATAGTCCGCGGCGATCTCGCCCTCTTGTTCTAGGCGCGTCAGAGCGCTCTTCTCCTCGGTCATCGGGACTCCTCTAGTCTTTGTTGTACTTGCCTTTGGCCTCGTTGGCCTTGCGCTTCTTTTCGGCTGCTAGGCGCTTTTGCCGTGCGACTTCGCGTTCGGCCGCTCGCGCCTCGTAACGCTTGCGCGCACGTTCCTCATCCGTCAATCCGTCCTTGCCCACGCGTGTGGCATCGGAGAGATCCTCATTCTCTTCCTCAACGGCGTCGTTCCCGGCAGCGTCCTCTTCAGGTTCCTGATCGACTGGTGTGCCACCCTGCACACCCTTCTTCTTCGCCCGGTTCTTTCCCACGGGCTGCACACGCTGCCCCGTCGGCTGGACTTCCTCGGTGCGCGCCGGATCATCCTCGATTGGAGGAAGGCCCTTCTTCTCCCGCTTCGCGGCATCGCGGACCTGCTTTGCCTTGTATGCCTCAGAGCCAGGAGAGGGCTGGCGGCGAATCGTGTACGCCTGCTGTCCCATCGACCACAGATTCGAGATCGTCCAGTAGATCAACACCCCGATCGGGAATGCAACGCCCGAGACCGCGAAGACGACGGGCATCACGTACAGCATGATCTTCTGCTGGCGCATGACAGGGTTGTCCATCGCCGAGGCCGGCATGTTCTTCATAGACAGTTGCTTGATCGAAATGAACTGGGTTGTCCCCATGACGACCACGAGGATGGCCGCCACGATTTTCACCCCGATGGCATCGCTACCGATAAACGTTGCCGATAGTGGTGCACCGAAGAGAGTTGACTGCTCCATATCCGACGCGAGTTGCATCGTCAGCGGGCCGATCGCACTATGCCCATTCACCTCCTGGCCGGCACCGAGGATCGAGACCTGATTGAGTACCCTGAAGAGCGCGAAGAAGATAGGCATCTGTAACAGCATCGGCAGACACGATGAGAACGGGTTCGAGTTGTGCTTCTTGTAGAGCTCCTGCATCTCTTGCTGCTGGGCCTGCCGGCTCACAGGATCTGTCTTACCCTTGTACTTCTTCTGCAGAGCCTGCAGGTCAGGCTGCATGAGTTGCATGCCGCGTGAGGCCTTAATCTGCTTGAAGAACAGCGGGATGATCAGGATCCTGATCGTGAGCGTCAGCCCAACGATCGAGAGTACCCACGCGGGGCCACTCCCATCACTAAATCCAAGGAACACCAGTCCCTTGTGGATGTTCACCATAATCCACGCGACGGCGATCTGGATTGGCCAGAGAATAGTATCCATCAGTGCTCGTGCTTCCTCGAAGTGTGTAGGCCTGTCGCCGTCTCGGCGAAGTCATCATCGTGCGGGATCTCAACCTCAAGTGTGCTCCCAGGAGGGAAGTCCACCCCGCCACGGGACCATGGGTTGCAGCGAAGTAGCCGCCACCCGGCAAGCCCGATCCCTTTAATGACGCCCTGCACCTTGATCGCTTCGACCGCGTATGCGCTGCAGGACGGGTAGTACTTGCATGAAGGGGGCAACATCGGGGAAATCACCCGTTGATAGATCCGAATCAGCGCAGTGGCGAGCCACTGGAGAGGGTTCATACTTCCACTCTCTTCCGCTCCGCTCGAGCCAACGCCGTCACTAGATCCCTTCTCAACTCGTCGTTTGAGGCTTGTGCCGCTGCCGGTAATGCTCTCACAACTAGGTAACCGACCTCACGACTGCCCACGAGTTCCCGCACAATGTGCCTCAATCGCCGCGCCACACGGTGCCGTACCACCGAATTTCCAACGGCCCGAGATACGACGAACCCCACCAGGGACGAATCCTTGGTGAGGTCCACGTATACAACAAGTCGCGGCGAGCCCGCTCTCACCCCGCGTCGGATGGTTGTCGAGAAGTCCTCAGACTCCCTCATCCGGTTGCGGGCCGGGAGCACGTCAGGCCGTCAGGCTGGTGCGTCCCTTGCGGCGACGCGCTGCGATGGTCGCCCGGCCTCCGCGTGTGCGCATACGCACGCGAAACCCATGTGTCTTGGCGCGACGCCGGTTGTTCGGCTGGTAAGTGCGCTTACTCACAGCAATCTCCTACCTTCGTGAAGTCTGGTGCCGCCGTTGCGCTGGAATCCCAGTCGTTTAGGGGCACACGCGGCCCCACAAAGCTACGCGACCTTTCTGCGTGCGGTCAACCTCCGCGGTCGTGGAGCGCGTCACGTCCTCACCGCCACGACACCTTCCCGTTGTCTACTGGCCACAATAGCGGCTACTTATCCACAACCAGATCTCCATGCCGGACGAATTGTGGATATTCTGGGCGGGTCGCCTTGACATCCGCCTAGGACGCAGGAACTAGAGGATCTGGTGACGCTAGAATGGGCCACCAAGTTACCCACATCTGTGGACAACTCTGTGAATACCGGGAGGACCGAGAATGTCGGAACAGCTCACTCAATTGTGGGGTGACGTTGTCCATACCTTGTCGGACGGTGATGAAGTCTCTCCGTCAGACCTTGCGTTTGCTCGTCTCGCACATCCCGTTGGGGTCCTCGATGGGACCCTGTTAATCGCCGTTCCTTCCGGGATGGTCCGTGATCGCCTCGAAACTCGACTCCGGGAGCCCCTTCTTGCCGCTCTCTCTGCTGCTCACGGTGACACAATCGGCCGTTTCGCCATCACTGTGGACGAGGACCTCGACCTAACAGAATCCGAGGATCCTGATCTTGGCGAGTTGGACTACGGCATTCCCGCGGTCCCTTCGCGTCCGATCCCCTCACCACTTGGTGCGGATCCGTCCCGCCTCAACCCGAAGTACACGTTCGAATCCTTCGTTATCGGTTCCTCTAACCGCTTCGCCCACGCCGCTGCCCGCGCCGTTGCTGAGGCCCCCGCCCGGGCCTACAACCCCTTGTTCATCTATGGGGGTTCGGGTCTCGGTAAAACCCACCTCCTCCACGCGATTGGCCACTATTCACGCCATCTGTACCGCGGAATCCAGGTGCGCTATGTCAACTCCGAGGAGTTCACAAACGACTTCATCAACTCCATCCGTGATGACAAGGCCGAGAATTTCCAGCGCCGCTACCGCCAAGTTGATGTCCTCCTAATCGACGACATCCAGTTCCTCGGCGGCAAGGAACAGACCGTGGAGGAGTTCTTCCACACCTTCAACTCTCTTCACAACGCCAACAAGCAGGTCGTCATCACATCGGACACCTCGCCGAAGCGTCTCAAAGGGTTCGAGGAGCGCCTCATCTCCCGATTTGAATGGGGTCTGCTCACGGACGTACAACCTCCAGACCTCGAGACTCGCATCGCCATTCTCAGCAAGAAGGCGATGGCGGAGAATCTCCAGGCGTCGGACGAAGTGCTCAGTTACATTGCCTCGCGCATCTCCACAAACATTCGTGAACTCGAAGGCGCTCTCATCCGCGTCACCGCGTTCGCCAATCTCAATCGCCAACCGGTCGAGCTCTCTCTCGCGGAGCTCGTACTGCGAGACATGGTGACGGACGATACCAGTCAAGAGGTGACCGCACCCTTGATCATGAAGGCAACTGCGGACTACTTCTCCATCAGCATTGACGCCCTGCAGAGCGCGGACCGCTCACGTCTCCTGGTCACCGCCCGACAAATTGCGATGTATCTGTGCCGTGAACTCACTGATCTTTCGCTGCCGAAGATCGGTCAGCTCTTCGGCGGGCGCGATCACACAACGGTCATGCACGCGTGCCGAAAAATCACGAAACAGATGCAGGAGAAGCGGGTCATTTTCAACCAGGTGACTGAGCTGACGAACCGCATCAAGAACAACAACATCAACTAATTCACAGGTCCTGTTGAGATCCCGTGAACAACCACCACTCTCGTGTGCATACCCGCTCAGTACCTGTGCATACCTCTGTGGGAGACCGCCTCAACTCACAATTCTTCTCTCACTCCCACAGCTCATCCTCATCCTCGGTCCACACGCTCCCAGTAGCCAACACATGGGCGAACGACGGTTATCCACAGAATCCACAGGCGCTACGACTACTACTACCTATCTCTCAATAGGATCCTGTGTACCGGCACCTACACACTGACGGACCATTGTTGGGGTCGGCTGCCTGGACCGGCACGAGAACCCCACCAATTCATGACATATTTGACCCATACCATCTACGAAGGGACCACCGTGAAATTCCGTGTGGATCGTGACGTCCTCGCTGAAGCCGTCGCATGGACAGCCCGCTCATTGCCTGCCCGACCGCCGGTGCCTGTGCTCGCGGGAGTACTGCTGAGCGCCGCCGATGACGGAACATTGACCGTTTCGAGCTTCGACTATGACGTGTCCGCCCGGAACGAAGTACCCGCAGCCGTGAGTATCGGCGGGGTTGTTGTTGTACAAGGGCAGATGTTGGCGCAGATCGCAAAATCTCTACCAAACAAGCCGGTGGACGTGGAACTCGAGGGCACACGCCTAGCCATCACATGTGGGGCGTCGCGCTTTGTGCTCCACACCATGCCCACGGACGATTACCCAACCCTGCCTGAGATGCCCGACGCCGCAGGGACCGTTGACGCTGGAGCCTTCAATGAGGCAGTACTCCAGGTGACAACGGCCGCCGGCAGGGACGAGACCCTCCCACTGCTCACGGGAGTGCGCATGGAGATTGAGGGAGAGAGAATCACGCTGATGGCGACGGACCGCTACCGGCTCGCCCTCAAAGAGTTGTCGTGGACGCCGGCGGATACGTCCATCTCCACGGTGGTACTCGTGCGTGGGAAGACTCTCTCGGATGTTGCAAAGTCGATGACATCGGCCGGAACCATTGACGTATCTTTGCAAACAGATGGCGGAAAGCAGATCATTGGATTTGAGTCCGGCGGCCGGCACACCACGTCACAGCTGATCGAGGGAGACTACCCACCGGTTCGGCGGCTCTTCCCCGACTCGACCCCCACGTTCGCGGTGGCGAAGACAGCGGATCTCATCAACTCAGCGCGGCGCGTGGCGCTCGTTGCCGAGAGAAACACACCCATTCGCCTTACCTTCACGGACGGGCAGGTTACGTTGGAGGCCGGGCAAGGCGACGAGGCGCAGGCCTCCGAGGTGATCGAAGCGAGCCTCACAGGCGATGAGATCACTACCGCCTTTAATCCCGCACTCTTCCTTGAAGGCCTCAATGCGGTGGGAACGGAGAACGTGCGCCTAGGGTTCACCCATCCGAGCAAGCCGGTGCTACTTTCAGGACGGAACGACGGCGACGAGATCGAGTTCGGGAGGTTCCTGTACCTGCTGATGCCCATCCGTTTTGCCAGCTGAGGGGAGCCCTCGAGGAGGGCACGGATGTACATCTCTGACCTAGCACTGAGTGACTATCGAAACTATCGCGACCAGGTTGTGTGTTTTGAACCCGGTGTGACGGTGCTTCTTGGGCGCAACGGTCAAGGAAAGACGAACCTCGTCGAGTCCATCGGATACCTCGCAACTTTCTCGTCTCACCGGGTATCCGCGGACGTGGCGCTGGTCCGGGCAGGGGCCCCGGGCGCCGTCGTGCGGGCGAAGGCGGTGGAAAGCGGCCGTGAGCGGGTGATCGAATTGGAGATCATCGCCGGACGAGCCAATCGCGCGAAACTCAATCGGGCCCCCGTGCGACCGCGAGAGATCCTCGGGATTGTTCGAACGGTGGTGTTTGCCCCAGAGGACCTTGCGTTGGTCAAGGGCGAACCGGGGGAGCGGCGCCGGTTCCTTGATGAACTCGCGGTGATGAGGATGCCACGCTACGCAGATCTGAAGTCCAGGTATGACAAGGTGGTGCGGCAGCGCTCCGCCCTCCTCAAATCGGGCAGACGCGGCGAACTGGAGGTGTGGGACTCACAATTGGCGGCAGCAGGCGCCGATATTATTCGCACCCGCGAAGCCCTCGTGGCTGATATTGCACCCCACGTGAGCGAATCATATGCAGCACTTGCGGACGGCGCGGAGGCACATATTCGTTTGGCGTCCTCCCTCGCCGCCGTGGAGACCCGCGAGGGGCTAACGCCGGGAGAGTTGGACAACGAAGAACGGCTGCTGCGGGCCCTCGAACTCGCCAGGCCGCGCGAGCTCGAGAGGGGGATCTGCCTCGTGGGACCGCATCGTGATGAACTCGTGCTGAGCATCGGCGAGCTTCCAGCCCGCGGGTATGCGTCCCATGGCGAATCCTGGTCGTTCGCACTCTCCCTGAGGCTGGCCGCGTTCCAGATGATGGCCGACGACGATCCCCCTATCCTGATCTTGGACGATGTCTTTGCGGAATTGGACGCCGTGCGCCGTGCGCGGCTCGCGCAGATGGTGGGCGCGGCCGAGCAGGTGATTGTGACGGCCGCGGTGGATAGCGATGTTCCTGCCGAACTTGCGGGGCGTGCACTGAGGGTTGAGGACGGACGGGTCACGGAGGTCGGTGATGAGTGAGGATTCGGCAGCGGCGTTTCAAGCGCTTGAGCGCGCCCGGGCCATGGCCGGTCGTTCCGGTGGAAAAGGAAAGAAGAAGTGGATTCCTCCGGCCGAGGCCGGACCAGGACTCGGGAATCCCGGGTCTGGAGCGAAGCCCTCTCGGCGAGATCCCCAGGCGCTAGGTGATCTCGCCGCCGGACTCCTCGAGGAGCGCGGCTGGGAGGCACACCTGAAAGACGCGGACGTGGTGACGCGCTGGGCGGAGGCCGTGGGGGAGGCTGTCGCCGCGCATACCGTGGTTGAGGCCTTCCGCGATGGCGAACTCGTGATTCGCGCCAGCTCCACCGCATGGGCCACCCAGGTAAACCTCCTCCAAGTTGAACTGCGCCGCCGCCTCGCGGAGGTGCTTGGGGAGGACCGTGTGACGAAGGTTGTGGTTCTCGGGCCGGCGGGACCGAGCTGGAAGCACGGCTTGCGTTCCGTCAGGGGACGCGGACCCCGTGACACCTACGGGTGAGAATCGAGCTGGAAAGCGGACGGTCCAGTGAGTGAGCAGGAGAGGGAAGCGCAGGAGCCTTTCTGAGCGACTGAAACCCGTACCGCGTGGGGGGCATCACTCACCGGCCCCCGTGAGCTTGAGCGCCAACATTCGGGTAGAATGGTGGGCAGAGCCCGTCCCAAGAGACGGGCTCCCGCGTGCTGGGCAGCAGTCCGCGCGATCAATGAGGGGACGTCCTGCGTGGGTGAATACGGCGCGTCAAACATTACGGTGCTCGAGGGACTCGAAGCGGTCCGCAAACGGCCCGGAATGTATATCGGATCGACGGGCGAGCGCGGCCTCCACCACCTGGTCTACGAGGTGGTGGACAACTCCGTGGACGAGGCTCTGGCCGGGTACGCGGACACCATTGATGTGATCCTTCAATCCGACGGCGGGGTGAAGGTTTCGGATAACGGCCGCGGAATTCCCGTGGACATCCACCCCACGGAGGGCAAGCCCACCGTTGAGGTTGTCATGACGATCCTGCACGCCGGCGGCAAGTTCGGTGGCGGCGGATACGCGGTCTCGGGTGGTCTTCACGGCGTGGGAGTTTCGGTGGTCAACGCGCTCTCCAGCCGCGTTGACACGGAAGTGAGCCGCCAGGGCCACGTGTGGCGCCAGACCTTCGCCGATGGCGGCGTCCCACAAGGCACCCTCATCAAGGGTGAAGAGACGGACGCGACGGGCACCACCCAAACGTTCTATCCGGACGCGACCATCTTCGAGACCACCCACTTCGACTTCGAGACTCTGCGCGCACGCTTCCAGCAGATGGCATTCCTCAACAAGGGTCTGCGCATCACGCTCACGGATGAGCGCCCCGGCGCAGTGGGTGAAGGGGACGAAGTCACCGGAGACGAACTCGGTACGGCGGATGATCCCGTTCCGGGCCTCCGGCGCGTCAGCTACCGTTTCGATAATGGCCTGATCGATTACGTGACCTACCTGAACTCCACCAAGCGTGCGGAGCCTGTACACCCCGAGATCATCTACCTCGAGGCCGAGGATGTGGAGAAGGTGATCTCCCTCGAGATCGCCATGCAGTGGACTACCGCCTACTCCGAGACTGTGCACACGTACGCCAACACGATCAACACCTCGGAGGGTGGCACCCACGAGGAAGGCTTCCGCTCGGCGCTCACCTCGCTCATCAACCGCTATGCGCGCGCCAACAACATGCTGAAGGAAAAGGACGAGAATCTCACGGGTGACGATATCCGTGAGGGACTCACGGCCGTGGTCTCGGTGAAGCTCGGTGAGCCGCAGTTTGAGGGCCAAACGAAGACCAAGCTCGGCAACACAGAGGCACGCACGTTCGTGCAGCAGCAGCTCTACTCGCACTTCGGCGATTGGATGGACTCGCATCCGAGCGATGCGCGCGAGATCATTCGCAAGGCGCAGCAGGCCTCGGCCGCGCGGATTGCCGCGCGCAAGGCGCGCGAGGCCACCCGCCGAAAGGGAGCGCTGGAAAGCGCCTCGATGCCGGGCAAGCTCAAGGACTGCACCTCTCGGGACGCCACGATCTCCGAGGTCTTCATCGTGGAGGGTGATTCGGCCGGAGGTTCGGCCGTTCAGGGACGAGACCCACAGACCCAGGCGATCCTGCCGCTGCGGGGAAAGATCCTGAACGTGGAGAAGGCCCGGCCCGATCGTGCCCTGTCCAGCGAAGCGATCCAGTCGCTGATTACGGCACTGGGGACCGGCGTCGGCGAAGAATTTGATCTCGAGAAGCTGCGCTACTGGAAGATCGTGCTGATGGCGGACGCCGATGTGGACGGGCAGCACATCACCACACTGCTGCTGACTGTCCTGTTCCGGTACATGAAGCCGCTGATTTCCGAGGGCCACGTGTACCTGGCCTCGCCCCCGCTGTTCCGGCTGAAGTGGACGAACTCGCCGCACGAGTACGTGTACTCGGATCGTGAGCGAGAACTGACGATGGCGGCCGGGCTCGCGGCGGGCAAGCGGCTGCCGGCGAACAAGTCCTCCGATGGTGGCATCCAGCGGTACAAGGGCCTCGGCGAGATGAACGACAAGGAACTGTGGGAGACCACCATGAACCCCGAGACCCGCACGCTCCGCCAGATCACGGTGGGCGAGGCGGCGGCCGCGGATGAGACTTTCACGATTCTGATGGGTGAGGACGTCGATTCGCGGCGCTCGTTCATCCAGCGCAACGCCAAAGACGTGCGCTTCCTCGACATTTAAGGACGGCCATGAGCGACGAGACAACATTCGACGGCGACATGGTCGTGTCCACCGAGGGACGAGAGTCCATCGAGCAGGTGGACTTACAGACGGAGATGCAGCGCTCCTACCTCGACTACGCGATGAGCGTGATCGTGGGGCGTGCGCTGCCAGACGTGCGTGACGGGCTGAAGCCCGTGCACCGGCGCGTGCTGTACGCGATGTTCGACGGCGGCTACCGCCCGAGCGCCGCGTTCTCCAAGTGCGCCCGTGTGGTGGGAGACGTGATGGGTAACTATCACCCGCACGGTGACTCGGCCATCTACGACGCGCTCGTGCGCCTCGTCCAGCCGTGGTCGCTGCGCTACCCGCTGGTCCAGGGCCAGGGCAACTTCGGCTCGGCCGGAAACCTCCAGGCCGCCGCACCCCGCTACACCGAGTGCCGCATGGCGCCGCTGGCGCTGGAGATGGTGCGGGACATCGACCGTGACACGGTGGACTTCCAAGACAACTACGACGGCCGCAACCAGGAGCCCGTCGTGCTCCCCGCCCGCTTCCCGAACCTCCTCGTGAACGGTTCGGAGGGCATCGCCGTCGGGATGGCCACTCGCATCCCACCGCACAACTTGCGCGAGGTGGCCGATGGCGTGAACTGGATTCTCGACCACCCGGAGGCCTCGAAGGAGGAGATCCTCGAGGCGCTCATGGAGCGGATCAAGGGACCGGACTTCCCCACAGGTGCCACGATTCTCGGCACCGCGGGCATCGAATCCGCCTACCGCACTGGCCGCGGTTCGATCACGCAGCGCGCGGTGGTCTCGGTGGAGGAGATCCACAATCGCCAGTGCATCGTGGTGACCGAGCTGCCTTACCAGGTGAACCCGGACAACCTCGTGGACAGGCTCGCGGTGCAGGTGCGCGAGGGCAAGATCGGCGGCATCGCGGACATCCGCGACGAGTCCTCGGGGCGCTCCGGCCTGCGGATCGTGATCGTCCTGAAGCGGGACGCGATCGCCAAGGTGGTGCTCAACAACCTCTACAAGCACACGCAGATGCAGGATAACTTCCCGGCGAACATGCTGGCATTGGTCGACGGCGTCCCGCGGACCCTCTCGCTTGACGGTTTCGTGCGCTACTGGGTGCGCCACCAACTGGACGTGGTGGTGCGGCGTACCCGGTTCCTGCTTGCCGAGGCCGAGGATCGCCTGCACATCCTCGAGGGGTACCTGAAGGCGCTCGACGCGCTCGACGAAGTGATCGCGCGGATTCGCGCCTCCTCGACCGCGGATGATGCGCGGCTCGGACTGATGGAACTGCTCGACATTGACACGACTCAGGCCGAGGCGATCCTCGCCATGCAGTTGCGCCGGCTCGCGGCGATGGAACGCCAGAAGATCCTGGACGAGCACGCCACGGTGACTGGCCGCGTGGCCGAGTACCGGGACATTCTCGCCAAGCCTGAACGGCAACGCGAGATCGTGCGTACCGAGCTGAAAGAGATCGTGGACAGGTACGGCGATCCGCGCCGCACCACGATCCTTCCGCACGATGGTGACATGTCCGCCGAGGATCTGATTCCCGAAGAGGACGTGGTCGTCACGATCACCCACGGCGGATACGCCAAGCGCACGCGCACGGACAACTACCGTTCCCAGAAGCGCGGGGGCAAGGGTGTGCGGGGAGCGTCACTGAGGGGGGACGACGTCGTCGATCATTTCTTCGTCACGACCACTCACCACTGGCTGCTGTTCTTCACGAACCTGGGCCGCGTGTACCGGGCGAAGGGCTATGAGCTGCCGGAGGGTGGGCGCGACGCGA
>JAKDIE010000152.1 GCA_030450655.1 Ruaniaceae bacterium | reverse complement strand
TGCCCCCGAGCGAGCTCACATACGTGCTGATCGATTTCAAAGGAGGCGCCACGAGCGGGGCGCTCGCGGGCCTGCCACACCTCGTGAGTGTCGCCACAGATCTCGAGCCGGCCGGTGCCCGGCGGATCGTCGCATCGCTACGGGCGGTGTTGCGCCAGCGCGAGCAACTCCTCGCTGCGGCACACGCCCGGGATATCAGCGAGTTGACGAGCCCTCCGGCGCGCCTCGTGATCGTGGTCGATGAGTTTCGGGCACTGGCCGACGACGTCCCGGACGCCCTCGATCAATTGGTGCGGCTCGCGGCCCAAGGCAGATCTCTCGGCGTGCACCTCATCCTCGCCACGCAGCGGCCTGGTGGCGCCGTCACAGCCGATATGCGCGCAAACATGCCGCTGCGGGTCGCGTTGCGAACAACCGAGTCCGCAGATTCTCATGACCTCATCGGGCTCGACACCGCCTCACGCCTACCGCGCATTCCGGGCCGCGCCGTGCTCCTTGACGGCCGCCCTCACACCGTCCAAATCGCATGGACGCCCGATCCCGCGCGCACGATCGCGGAACTCACCTCGCAACTCGGCGGCACTCCTCCCGCACCGCCCTGGCTGCCTCCGCTACCCGAGCGTGTGACCCTGGCCGAATGCGGCGGAGGGATCGCCCTGCTCGATCGTCCCGATCAACTCCGCCGCGAGTCCTTCGCGCTTCCGCCGAGCCGCCTGCTGGTGATGGGGGCCCACGGTGCGGGCCTCACCACTGCAGCGCGCACCTGTGCGGCAGTGGCCTGGCTGGGCGGAGAGGAGGTGTGGCTCGTGAGCGCCGAATCGTGGGCCGGCCCCGGGCCCGGCTTCGGCGGAACGATCCATCCCCGCCAGACCAGGCTCGTCCAAATGGCGATCGCCCACGCCCTTGCGCGCGGCGGCCGAATCGTGATCGACGACGTCGAGGACTGGTACACGGCCCACGATTCCCTCCATGGAATCGGTTCGGCGGAGTCCGTGATCGAGCGGCTGCTGAGATCGGGCGGGCGCGCCGTTCTACTCACGCGCGAGATGGCCCCGAGATGGGGACGCGTCGTCACCTCGCGCATCCACCTTGCAGGGTTGGATCGAGCCACCGCAGCGCTCGCCGGGCTCGGCCGTGAGGAGCAGGAAATGCTCCAATCGGCGCACGCCGGGCGCGCCGTCATCGGGCGCCTCCTGGCCCAGTTCGCGCTGCCCGAGATCGCTGGCCTCCCCGCGCCAGCACCTCGCTTAGTGCGCACCTTCGCCCCCTTGCCCGAGACTGCGCCACTCGCCCTCAAACCCGGCACGATCTGCCTGGGTCATGACGGGGTGTCTCAGGTGCGAGTGCCAGCGGGGCCCCTCGCCGTCGTCGGCCCGCGCGGCTCCGGGCGAACCGAAACGGCTCAGATGATCGCCTCCCAGCTAGCTGGGGCAGTGGTGCTCGAGTCACCGCCGTCGGGCACAGCATTCCCCCAGGAGCCGTTCGTCGCCACGGCCAGCCCCGAAGGGTGGGCAAGCGCGTTCGGCGGGGTGCTCGGGAACCTGAAGGAACACGCGCCGCTCCTCCTGCTTCGGCCAGACCTGTGCCCGCGCGTGGCACAAGGGATCGAGGACGAGCTCGAGCCTGGGCATCCGGGCTACGCAATTCTGCTCGACGGCGGCCGTGCCCGGGCTCTGCGGCTGGCCCGCCTTAGAGCGAACGAGGGCGAATGAAGGCACGCGCGGAGGGAAGGGCGAGTGAGACCAGCGTGGCAATGCCGAAGGCGATGCCCATGTACGCCTGCCAGCCCAGGATCTGGACCAGGGTGATCATTGCGAGCACCAGGATGAGTGACCAGGTGATCACCACGCTCCTCGCCCCAGGCGAGCCCGTGCGTAGCTTCAGCGAGATCGGAACGATGATCAGCGCCACGAGAACGTAGAAGCCGGCTGTCACAAGTGAGCCCGTGGCGAAGTCGCGTGTGCGCACAATCTCGATCGCCGCACCCACCACGAGGGTGATCGCGCTGAGTGCACCGAAGAGTGATGCGGCACGGATAGCTGAGGGCGGATTGGGCATGTAACCATCCTACGGGCGACGCCCCCAACGCTGACACGTGTGAGGAAGCTAACCATTTCACTCGGCCTGCACCTATTGCGACCGCTCACAAGCCATGTGATCCTTGAAATCTCAGCGCCGAAGGAGTGAATGCTCCGAGGCGCCTTGCTATGTACTAGGAGTTGAGCGACAACCATGGATTGGCGTCACCGGGCCGCGTGCCTCACTGAGGACCCCGAACTGTTCTTCCCGATCGGGAACACTGGTCCGGCCTTGGTGCAACTCGAAGAAGCCAAAGCCGTGTGCCGTAGCTGCCCCGTGGTGGACACGTGCCTGAAGTGGGCGATCGAGACCGGCCAGGACGCTGGTGTGTGGGGCGGGCTTGGCGAAGACGAGCGTCGCGCCCTCAAGCGCCGCACCGCGCGCGCCCGCCGCGCCAGCTAACTGCCAACGCGCGCTAGTACCTGAACCTGGGTTCCGCCATTCTCTGCGGCCCCCCAACGGATGGTTCCCCGTAGATCTGCGTCCACGAGTGTTCGCACGATCTGAGTTCCGAGACCCGAACCCGGCTCCGCCTCACCTAGCCCCGCGCCGTCGTCCACCACCGTGACCGTGAGCGCCTCGCCTTCGCGTTGCGCCTGCAATCGCACGGTGCCGCCGGTTGCGGATAGCCCATGCTCCACGGCATTCGCCACGAGTTCGGTGATGACTACGGCAAGCGAGGATGCCACGCGGGCGGGTACCCGGCCAAAGCTGCCCTCGAAGCGTGTCTCCACCTCGGCGTCCGGCGCCGCGATATCGGCGGACATCGAGAGAATGCGGCCGATGAGTTCGTCGAAATCCACGGTCTCGTCAATGGTCTGGGAAAGCGTCTCGTGGACGAGGGCGATGATGGCCACACGGCGCTGCGCCTCCTGCAGCGCCGAGGTTGTCTCATCGTTGGTTGAGCGGCGGCTCTGCAGCCGCAACAGCGCAGAGACGGTCTGAAGATTGTTCTTCACGCGGTGGTGGATCTCGCGGATCGTGGCGTCTTTACTCAAGAGTTCACGCTCGCGCAACCTGATCTCGGAGATATCTCGTACCAGGATGATGCCCCCGCGGCGTTGCCCGTACTCGGTGATCGGGATGGCACGCAACGCCAGGCTCGCGCCGTTCGCCTCTACTTCGGTACGCCACGCCGCCCGGCCCATGAGGACCACGGCTAGCGACTCATCGATGCTGTCGGATCCCTCAAGGGTATCCACGATCGCCTCCGCGAGAAGGGAACCCTCAACCGGACTGCGCAACCCCATCCTGTGGAAGCAGCTCATCGCATTGGGGCTCGCATAGACCACATAGCCCTCAACATTGAGACGCACGATCCCATCGCCCACGCGCGGCGTCCCGCGCCCGGCAGTGGGAGCCGAAGTCTGCGGAAACTCGCCACGAGAGATCATCGCGCACAGCTCGTCGGCAAGAGAGAGGTAGTTGACCTCAAGGCGGGAGGGCGCGCGCGCGATGCCGATATTCGACTCACGCGAGAGCACGGCGATCGTGCGTCCATTGCACACCACCGGCACGAGGTCCTCGCGCACCGCGTAGCTTCCGGTCCAGCGTGGCTCCTGGGAATGCTGGATGATCCCGGAGGACATGGCACTCACCATGAGATCAACGCGCGACGCCGGAAGGCTCTGGCCCACCACGTCATCCTGGTGCACTGTGGTTCCGGTTGTGGGGCGGCAGTGCGCAACTGAGACGAAACCGCCCTCGTGTTCCACCCACAACACAAGATCCGAGAACGAAAGATCGGCGATGACCTGCCAGTCAACCACCAACAGGTGCAGCCAGTCCGTCTCTACCGGGGATCGAGAGCCGCTCATGCGGAGCATCTCAGCAAGGTTTGCCACCTGCCAAGCCTACGGTGTCCAGTTACCCTTTACTCAGGAGGTCACCATGAAATTTACAACCGTTGCCACGTACCCCGCCGATGCAGAGACCATCCGGGCGCTACTGATCGATCCAGAGTTCACGAAGTACCGCCTCGCAAAGGCGGGAGTCGAGGCATCATCCATCGAGGCGAGCGAGGATGGCAACGGCCAGCGGCTCACGATCGTGGTGCCCATCTCCAGCGATATGGTGCCCGCTAACTACCGCCGCTTCGTGCCAGGATCCCTCTCGGCCACCATCACCGAGCTGTGGCATCCAGTTGCCGGGGACCGCTCCCCCACGGGCGTGATGAGCGCCGAGTTCTCGGGCGTTCCGGCGAGTGCACGTGCCGATTTCCGCCTCACCGATACGGGCGAGGCATGCGAACGCTCCTTCGAGGGCGAGGTGAAGGTGTCCATTCCGCTCGTGGGCCGCGCCGTCGAGCAGAAGGCCGTGGGCATGCTCGAATCTCTCGTGGCCGCCGAGGCCCGCGCCGCCGCCTCATTCCTGGCGCGCTGATGGGACTCGACGCCACACGAGTTGGCACCCGCACCTACCTGGCACGAAACGAGCGCGGGGCGGAGATCGTCGTCGGGCCAAAAGAGGTTCCTGGCGCCTTCACACCTGGGGAGCTCCTGCAGATCGCGCTGGCCGCGTGCGCGGGGATGAGCTCGGATCACCGGCTCGCGCACGCACTCGGCGACGATTTCGAATCGACCCTCGAGATCGGTGCCGTGAGCGTGGACGGCGAGAACCGCTACGAGCGAGTGAACGTGGACATCTCCGTGGACACCGCGGCCCTTGACGAGGCCACCCTCG
>JAKDIE010000151.1 GCA_030450655.1 Ruaniaceae bacterium | reverse complement strand
ACCGATCTCTACCTCTCCCCCATCCTCCAGGCCACCGCTGGATCGACACACGGGTACGACGTGGTCGACCATTCGGCAATTAGTCGCCAACTGGGCGGCCGCGCGGCCTTCGAATCGCTCGCGCGCGCGGCTCACACACGCCACATGGGAGTGATCGTGGATGTGGTGCCGAACCACATGGCCGTCCCCTCACCCTTGTGGGAGAACCGCGCCCTGTGGTCCGTACTCCGTGACGGGCCCGAGTCCCCGTACGCCGACTGGTTCGACTCCTCCGGCAGCGAGGACGGGATCCTCATGGCGGTCCTCGCCGAGCGAATCGGCACGGCGATCGCGGGCGGCCTCATCGTGCTTGACCAGGATCTCGTCCCAGGCGACGACGAGCCCTCATGGGTGCTGCGCTACTACGATCACGTGTTCCCGGTCCGGCCCGGCACGGAACAGCTACCCCTGGCGCGCCTGCTCCAGTCGCAGTTCTACCGGCTTGCCTACTGGAAGGTGGCCGACGACGAACTGAACTACCGGCGGTTCTTTGACGTCGGATCCCTGGCGGCAGTGCGAGTCGAGGACCGCTCCGTGTTCCGCGCGACCCACGCGCTCCTGCTCGAACTCTTCCGCGCCGGCCATATCGACGGATTCCGGATCGATCACCCGGACGGACTGGCGGATCCGCGCGGGTACTTCCGCTGGCTTGACGAAGCGACCGGAGGCGCCTGGGTGGTTGCCGAGAAGATTCTGGAGGCGGACGAGGGCCTGCCGAGCGATTGGCCCGTGGCGGGCACGACTGGGTACGACGCCGCCTGGCGGATCGGATCGCTCTTCGTGGACCCTGCGGGTGGGCTTCCACTCACCTCGCTGGCGCAGGAGGCGACCGGATCCACCCAGTCCCTCAGCCGCGAGAAGATGCTGGCGAAGCGCCAGGTCGCCACCACCTCCCTGTTCACGGAGATCCAGCGGCTCTCGGTCCTGGCCAGCGAGATCTGCAGCGATGACATCCTGCTACGCGATCACACATCCCGATCACTGACTGCCTGCATCACCGAGCTCGTCATTTCCGTGGACCGCTACCGCGCGTACATCGTTCCGGGCGAGCCCGCACCTCCGGACGAGGAGGCCGTGATCCGCCACGCGGCGGCGCGGGCGGCAGTCCAGCTCGATGCGGACCTCAGGGAAACCCTCGACCTCGTTGTCGATCTCGTCCTGGGATTTGAAGTGGGCTCGGCGGGGCGTCGTCACGAGGCACGGCGCAACGAGTTTATCGTGCGGTTCCAGCAGGTCACCGGAGCCGTCACCGCGAAGGGAGTTGAGGACACGGCGTTCTACCGCTGGACCCCGCTCGTCTCGCTCACCGAGGTGGGTGGTTCACCCGAGACCTTCGGTACCACGCCGGACGCCGTCCACACCTGGTGTTCGGCGATGGCCGCGAGCTGGCCGGGCACCATGACGCTCTTGTCCACGCACGATACGAAGCGCTCGGAGGACGTGCGCGCGCGGATCAACGCGATCTCCGAGTATCCGGCGGAGTGGGAGAGCCTCGTGCGAGCCCTCGAACCACGGGCGGCCCAGATCGAGGGCCACACACGTAATCTCCTGTGGCAGATCCTATGGGGCACCTGGAATGGCGCCCTCATCGAGCCCGAACGCCTGAGCCGTTACATGCTGAAGGCCGCCAAGGAGCAGAAGATCTGGACCACCTGGACCGCTCCCGATTCCGAGGGCGAGGACGCGCTCGTGGCTCTCTGCGAGGAGTTGGTGAACGATGACGAGGTCCGCTCCCTCTTCGAGCGGTGGGTGAAGCTGACTGCCCGAGAGGTGCGCACAAACACCCTTGGGCAGAAGGCCATCCAGCTGACCTGCCTCGGCGTGGCGGATATCTACCAGGGCACCGAACGCGTCCAGAACGTCCTCGTGGACCCGGACAACCGCGCTCCCCTCGACATCGCCGCACTGCAGACCGCGCTCGACGCACCTGGCTCGGCGCGCACCCTCAGCGAGGAGAAGCTGGCGCTCACCACGGCGATCCTGCACCTGCGCCGGGAGATGCCGGGCGTATTCACGGGTGAGGATGCCGGCTACCGGGCGCTTGCCGCGTCAACCGGGAACATCATCGCATTCGCGCGCGGAACGATCCCGCGCGCGGTCACCGTTGCCTCGCGACTCACGCGCCAGGTGGCCGAACGCGGCGGCTTTGCCGAGCACACGGTGGTCCTGCCCGAGGGCGAGTGGAGCGACATCGTGACGGGCGAATCCTTCGACGGAGGCGCCCGCTACGTCACGGACATCCTCGCCTCCGCGCCCGTCGCGGTGCTGAGGAGGAACGCGTGAGGGTGCGGGTCTGGGCGCCGCACGCCACGCGCCTTGACTACCTCACCGGCAAGCACCGCACGCCGCTCACGCGCGAGGGCGAGTGGTGGACCGGGGACGTCCTCGATGGTGCCGAGTATCTGCTCTCGGTCGACGGCGGCCCCGGATACCCCGATCCACGCTCGCGGTACCAGCCGCACGGGGTGCACGGCCCCTCCCAAGCCATCGATCTCGCGTTCGATTGGACCGACTCCGGATGGCAGCCCGGGACCTGTCTCGGGAAGGTCTGGTACGAGGTCCACGTGGGCACCTTCACCCGCGAGGGGACACTCGATTCGGCGATCGAGAGGCTCCCCCACCTCCGTGACGTGGGGATCGAGGTGGTCGAGCTGATGCCCCTGGCGGCCTTCCCCGGTGCGCGCGGCTGGGGCTATGACGGGGTATCGCTCTACGCCGTCCACGAGGCCTACGGCGGCCCCGCAGCCCTGCAACGATTCGTTGACGCCGCGCACGGCCACGGCATCGCAGTCGCGCTCGACGCCGTCTACAACCACCTCGGGCCGGCCGGGAACTACCTCTCGCAGTTCGGACCGTACTTCACCTCCACGCATTCCACCCCGTGGGGCGATGCGGTGAACCTCGACGCCCCGGAGGCTCAGGGGATGCGGCAGTTCATCCGTGATAACGCTCGCCACTGGTTCGAGCACTTCCACATCGATGCGCTGCGCCTCGACGCCGTCCACGAACTCTGGGACGATTCCTCGCGTCACATCCTGGCCGAGCTCTCTGACGAAAAGTCGCGGTGGGAGGCCGAACTCGGGCGCACCCTCACCCTCGTGGCCGAGTCCGATCTCAACGATGTCTCGATGATCACAGCGACCGCCGCGGGTGGCCTCGGGATGGATGGTCAGTGGGCCGACGACGTCCACCACGCCCTGCACTCCTACCTCAACGGCGAGACGTTCGGGTACTACGTGGACTTCGGCGCCCCGGAAGCTCTCGTCACGGCATTCAGCAACGTGTTCGTGCACAGCGGCGGATATTCGACCTTCCGCGGCAAAGACTGGGGGGCTCCCGTGCCACCCGAACTCGATCGCGCACGGTTCGTGACCTGCACGCAAAACCACGACCAGGTGGGCAACCGCGGCCTCGGCGACCGTCCCGATGCGCGGCTCCCACGCGGCACCGTGATGGCCGGTTCCGCGCTGCTGCTCCTCGGGCCCTTCACTCCGCTTCTCTTCCAGGGCCAGGAGTGGGGCACGCTCACGCCATTCCAGTTCTTCACCGATCACGAGGGGGAACTCGGCGCGGCGATCTCGGCCGGACGCCTCGAAGAGTTTGCGCGCCACGGCTGGGACGAGCTCTATGGCGACGGCTTCGAGGTGCCCGATCCCCAAGCGGAGAGCACGTTCCGCGCCTCGGTCCTCGACTGGGACGAGCCGCACCGCCACGGAGACGTCCTCGCGGCGCACCGGGACCTGATCGCGCTGCGTCCACTCATCGCGCGGGACCGCCTCACCCAGCCGAGCTTCGGCGAGGGCTGGTTCCGGCTCGATCGCACGCGTCTCAGTGTCATCACGCATCCGCATGAAGGATCCAGCTCCCACGAGATCGGGACTGGGGACGTGCTGTGGTCCTGGGGCCAGGTGGAGCGGGACGGCGGCGATCTCACGCTCGGCCCGCACAGCGTGGCGGTGATCTCCCGCTAGAACGAGGTCTCTGTGGGCCGCGGATAGACCTTCGCGAGGTTGCGCAGGTGGTTGAGCGAGGCCGCGTGGCGGAACAGCGTGCGGCGCAGGTGGCGATCCGCAGGGTAATCCAGCGGATGAACGGTGCGTTCGGCTGCCCGCGCGTGGCGCACGAGCTCCCGATCCGCCACGTACCGTGACAGCAACGCTGTGGGGACAATCCGGAAGACGCCGGATCCTTGGGTGCGCTGCAGGGACGACTCGAGCCCATCGGCGTCAGCCATTGCCGCGCGCATGGGGTGAATGCCACCGATCGGCAGGAAGTAGTTCGATCTGCCAATCCGCGGGTTGATATCGAGCAGGTACGGCTCACCAGTGCGGGCGTGAACCTTGATGTCCGCAGTTGCGAAACCCCGATAGCCGATTCCCGTGAGCAGCTCCCCGATCGGCTCGGCGATCTCGGGATACCACTCCACCAGGCCCAGCGCCATGTTCCCAAGCAGGTTCGGCGTGTGGATCGCCAGCAGCATTCGCGCAGTCGCCTGGACCGTCACGCGACCAGCCGAATCGATGTACTGGGTCGTCACGTACCCCGCAGTGTCGTCGCCCGGAATCAGCTCCTGCACGAGCATCGTGCCCGTGTAGCCGGCCGCCCAGGCGGACTCGCAGTGGCTCCGCACCTCGTCCGCCGAGTCGCACACGTACACCTTGAGCTTGCCCGGGAAGCTCAAGGTCTCCCAGGCCGTAGAGGTGGCCGGCTTCAAGATAAACGGGGCCTGCAACGAGGACGTGGCCGCGCGCACGTCGTCGTCGGGCCCGATCACGGCCTCACGGGGAGT
>JAKDIE010000150.1 GCA_030450655.1 Ruaniaceae bacterium | reverse complement strand
ATCGCGCTTCCAAAGCGGCGGTCCCGGCCCGCGTAGATCTCAATCGCCTTCCACAGGGTGCGGCGGTCACACTCGGGCCACGGCTCCTCGAGGAACACGAGTTCCGCGTATGCCGATTGCCACAGCATGAAGTTCGAGATCCGGTTCTCGCCGCCCGTGCGGATGAACAGGTCCACGTCCGGCAAAGGCTCGTCGAGGCGCGCGGCCAAGGAGCGCTCCGTGATGTGCTTCGGATCGATCCTCCCAGCCGCCGCGTCCTCTGCCAGGGCACGCGCGGCGTCGACAATCTCCGCCCGCCCCCCATAGTTCACGCACATGGTGAGCGTGCAGGTGGAGTTCTCGCGGGTGAGCTCCTCGGCGATCTCGAGTTCCTTGATCACCGAGCGCCATAGCCGTGGGCGGCGGCCGGCCCAGCGCACGCGCACCCCCCACTCGTTCATCGTGTCGCGTTGGCGGCGCAGCACATCCCGATTAAATCCCATCAGGAAGCGCACCTCCTCCGGCGAGCGGCTCCAGTTCTCGGTGGAGAACGCATACGCGCTGATGTACTCCACCCCGGCGTCGATACACCCGGCCACCACGTCGAGGAGCGCGGCCTCCCCCGCCTTGTGCCCTTCGATGCGTGGCAGTCCGCGCGCGTTCGCCCAGCGGCCGTTGCCGTCCATGACGACGGCGACGTGGCGCGGTATCGCTGCGCGCGGGAGTGCCGGTGGGCGGGCGCCGGAAGGGTGCGGAGGCGGAGGGACGCTCATACGCGTTCCAGCATTGGCAATGACTTCAGGCGACGCTCCACGTGCCACTGGAGGTACGCCGTGACGAGACCGGATGCCTCGTCTCGCACGCGGCGCGCGCTGGCTTCCGCGCTCGGCCACTCTCCAGAGAGAAGATCGCCGAGCAATAGCAGAGTTGCGGGATCCGGAGAAGCGGCGCCGGGTGGGCGGCACGCGTCGCACACAACCCCACCGGCCGCCCGGTGAAACGAGGCGTGCGGGCCGATCGCCCCACAGCTCGCGCAATCGTGGAAACTCGGCGCCCAGCCGGCGATCGCCAGCGAACGCAACAGGTACGAGTCGAGAACAAGTTGGGCCGGGTGGCGCCGGGTCGCCAACGCGTGGAGTCCTCCAATGAGCAGCAGGTGCTGGTGCGTGGCGGATTCCTCGTCGGTCAGCTGTTCCGCGGCCTCCACCATCACCGAGGCACAGGTGAAGAGTTGGTAATCGGTGGACAACGCGGGGGCGTAGGCGTTCACGAGTTCCACCTGCTGCACCGTGTCCAAGTTTCGCCCTCGGTACAGCTGGACGTCCACGAGGCTGAACGGTTCGAGCCTGGCGCCGAACCGCGACGTGGTCTTGCGGACGCCCTTGGCGACCGCCCGCACCTGCCCGTGGGATCGGGTGAGGAGCGTGACGATGCGGTCCGACTCCCCCAGCTTGTGGGTTCGCAGCACCACAGCCTCGTCCCGGTACGTCTTCACCGCTCTATTGTCTCCCCCGCGCCCGCCTTTGTGCGTGAGCGACGCCCAGAGCGCGCCTTCCCGGGATCGCGAGTCAGGTGGGCCGTGACGAGGGCCACCGCGAACAGCGCCACCGCGCCCCACGCCGTCGTCGAACTCCAGCCGAAACCAACGCCCACCATCAGCATGCCGAAGGCCGCCGGCGCGAGCCCCACCCAGAACACGAGCTTCGCGCGCCGCCGCAGCCGCTGCCGATCCAGCCGCAAGGTGCCCGGGCGCACGATCCCCACCACGTTGAGCACCAGGCAGTGCAGAGGGAGCCACAGGCCGGCGAGCGCGAGGAGCCGCATCAGGTTGGCCCCGGCGAACAGTGCATCGGCGCTGATCACGGAAATGAGGACGGGTATGACCACCCACGCCGCGATCGCAGGAATCAACGGGTACCCGAGCACACGATCGAAGAGCCCGGTGCGCGCGGCGGGGGCAGGAGCATCCGCCCGCGGAGTGGCGAGCGATCGTGTGAGGAGCCGCGCGTTCGCCAGCGCGGTCTCGGCGCCCGCCACGCCTTCGATCACGATCACCATCGCGGGCAGCGTGATCGTCACGATCACCTCCGGCCGCCCATCCCAGATCTCGTGCGCCTCCACCTCCGCTCGCCCCATCGGGGTCTCCCACGTGGTGGAGCGCTGCGACCACCTGCTCCACTCCTCAGGCCGTGTTCCGGCGTTCTCGAGAAGGACGGCGTAGGACTTGGTCCGCATATTCTGGACGACGGCGATCATCCGGCCCGAAGGCAGGGACGGGAATCCGGGTGGTGGCGTGCGCAGGTCCGTGCGCGTCCACGACTCGGAATCCCCGAGTAGCTTCTGTGTTGGTGGCGTAGTGGAAGAGAGCGGGGTGCGGGCGATGACGCGGTTCGCGAACTCGTGCGGCGAACCCAGGTAGACCACGGCAAGGCCGAGCAGCACCGCGAGCGATGAGAACACGGCCACCCACGCCGTCTGGCCGAGCGCGAAACCTACTGCGGCGAGAAGAAGCACGGGGGCGATGAAGTACCGCCGCTCGTACGTGAGCACCCACGGATTCTGCCAAAGGGAGCGCAGGCGCCCGGCAACCGTGGTCCCCTTGGGAGGAACCACGAGCACACGCGTGAGAGTCAGCGCGCTCGCCACGGCCACCATCAGGATGCCGGTCAGGAACGTCGAGACCGAGGCGCTCGCGATGGCGGACCACGAGACCACGCCACCGGCGATCACCAGCACACGGGCGCCGATGCGCATCCACGAAGCCCCAATCGCGGGGTCCGGTGCAACGTTACTCATCGCCCGCCAGTGTATCCGAGCGCCTTCGCTGGCTACCGCAGGGCGCGGTTGACTGCCGAGACGATCGCCTTGAACGAGGCTGTGGTGATCGACGGGTCGATTCCCACTCCCCAGAGGATCTGGCCATCCACCTCGGCCTCGATGTACGCGGCCGCCGAGGCGTCCCCGCCTTCGGACAGCGCGTGCTCGGCGAAGTCGAGCACCTTCACGCTCACGCCGATCTGCCTCAGAGCCGCAACGAAGGCGTCCACGGGGCCGTTACCCGTGGCTGCCAGCACCCGCTCCTCACCGCGATCCACGAGGGTCACGGTGAGCGTGGCGTGCGCGCCGTCGTCGGCCGTAGTCACCGTAGTGCCGCGCAGGCGGAAGCGGCCCCACCGCTCGAGTCCCTCTGCGGCCTCGGCGGGCAAGTACTCGTCCACGAAGATGGTCCACAGCGATTCGCCGCTGATCTCTCCGCCATACGCCTCCGTGTGGCGCTGCACGATCTGCGAGAAATCAATCTGGAGGCGGCGCGGCAGGTCAAGGTGCTTGGTGGAGGACATCAGGTACGCGATGCCGCCCTTGCCGGATTGCGAGTTCACGCGCACCACGGCCTCGTAGGAGCGGCCCACATCGTGGGGGTCCACCGGCAGGTACGGGATTGCCCAGGCCACAGCGTTTTCGTCACCGCCGGCCTCTGACACCTGCGTGGCGCGCAGGTCGAGACCCTTCTTGATCGCGTCCTGATGCGAGCCGGAGAACGCCGTGTACACGAGGTCCCCGCCGTAGGGGTGGCGCGGGTGAACGTCCATCTGAGTGCAGCGTTCCACCGTGCGGCGCACGTGATCGATATCCCGCAGATCCACCTCGGGGTCAACGCCCTGCGAGTAGAGGTTCAGCGCGAGCGTGAGCAGGTCCACGTTGCCCGTGCGCTCGCCGTGCCCGAACAGGCAGCCCTCCACGCGATCCGCGCCGGCCATCAGCGCCAGCTCGGCAGAGGCCACGCCGGTGCCGCGGTCATTGTGCGGGTGCACGGAGATGCAGATGTTCTCGCGGCGGGTGAGGTTACGGGACATCCACTCGATCTGGTCCGCGTACACGTTGGGCGTGGCACGCTCCACCGTGGCGGGCAGGTTCAGAATGATCTCCCGTTCGGAGCCGACCTCCCAGGCGTCCATCACGGACTCACACACCTCCAGAGCGAAGTCGAGTTCGGTGTCGATGAATACCTCGGGCGAGTATTCATATCCGAACTCGACATCGTCTGGTAGGACCTTCTCCGCATAGGCAAGGACGTCCAGCGTTCCGGCGATCGCGAGCTGTTTGGTCGCTTGCCGGTCCGCGCGGAAGACCACGTCCCGGAAGACCGGCGCCGTCGCGTTGTACAGGTGTACGACTGCGCGGTGGGCTCCCTGAATGGAGTCGATGGTGCGGTGTATGAGTTCCGTTCGAGACTGTGTGAGCACCGAGATCGTGACATCGTGAGGGATCGCCTCGTCATCGATCAGGGAACGCACAAAGTCGAAGTCGGTCTGGGAGGCCGACGGGAACCCGATCTCAATCTCCTTGTATCCGATGCCCACCAGCAGATCAAATATCTCGCGCTTGCGGGCGGGGTTCATCGGCTCGATCAGAGACTGATTACCGTCACGCAAATCCGTGGACAACCACCGTGGTGCCTTTGTAAGGCGCTTGGAGGGCCACGTACGGTCGGGAAGATCCACGGGGTTCGTCTCGTGGAAGGACCGGTATTTGCCCATGTTCATCGGGCTGGGCTGCTGGGCGCGAATGTGGGAGAACGTCTTCACTTATCCTCTAACTTCTCAGTTGGCCTTCGACCGGCATGCCAACTCCGCGGCGAGGGGCCGGCCTTAAAGGGCCCCGCCGCGGCAACTAATAAGAAGCGAGAAGCGCACGAGCACACTCTAACCCCAAAAGCGTCGCGCGTCACAACTCCACGCTCAGAAGCCGGAGACCGAAGCCACCTAGCCTCGCCGGGAGGAGCGTGAGAGGACCGCAGCGAGAACCCCGCCAAGGAGAAGCGCCAGAGCCACTGCCTCCTGCCAACTGAAGGCACGGAGCACAATCGGCC
>JAKDIE010000149.1 GCA_030450655.1 Ruaniaceae bacterium | reverse complement strand
AGATCACCTTCGCCCAGACCCAGGCTTCACCCCAGCCCGTCATCACCTCCCCGGAGTGGTCCGGCTCGGAGACGGGCGGACGCAGATACGCCGCCTTCACGATCAACACCGAGCGGCTCAAGCCCTGGCACACCCTCAGTGGGCGCATGCACTTCTTCCTCGACCACGATTGGATGATCGACGCCGGTGAGCAACTGCCCATCTTTCGCCCGCCGCTCGATATGACCCGGGCGTACGGCGAACCCGAGATCGGCATGAACGGCGAGAAGACCATCACGCTGCGCTACCTCACGGTGCACAACAAGTGGTCCATCCACTCCGAATACCAGGACAACCTGTTCATGCTGAGTCTCGGCCGCGGTGGGCCGCAGGCCTGGCTAAGCGTGGCGGACGCGGCATCGATCGGCGTGAAGGACAACGACTGGATCGAACTCGCGAACGCCAATGGCGTCTTCGTGGCCCGTGCCGTGGTCACCCCGAAGCTGCCCGACGGCGTGGCCTACGTCCAGCACGCTCAAGAGCGCACCATCGATGTCCCCAAGTCGGAAGCGACTGGCAAGCGAGGCGGAATCCACAACTCCGTCACCCGGATCCTGCTGAAACCCACACACTTGATTGGCGGGTACGCCCAGCAGGCGTACGCCTTCAACTACATCGGCCCCACCGGCGTGCAACGGGACATCGTCTCGACCGTGCGCCGCCGTTCCCAGGAGGTGCAGTACTGATGGCGAAGCAACGTCGCGTCATGGCGCAGGTCGCCATGGTGATGAATCTGGACAAATGCATCGGCTGCCACACCTGTTCGGTCACGTGCAAGCAAGCGTGGACGAACCGCGCCGGCACCGAGTACGTGTGGTTCAACAATGTCGAGACGCGCCCCGGCCAGGGTTACCCGCGCACGTACGAGGATCAGGAGAAGTGGCAGGGAGGCTGGGTTCGCACCAAGAACGGGCGCCTCGCGTTGAAGTCCGGAGGGCGCGTCAAGAAGCTCCTGTCCATCTTCGCCTCACCCGTACAGCCGGGCATCGACGATTACTACGAACCGTGGACGTACGATTACGACAATCTCATCTCGGCGCCGCTCGGGGACGACTTCCCGGTTGCCCGGCCCAAGTCGCTCCTGACCGGCGAGGACATCGCCATCAAGGCCTCGGCGAACTGGGACGACGCTCTCGGCGGAATCGCCGAGAGCGGTGACGAGGACCCGATCGTGAAGAAGCTCCGCGAGGAGGCCAACGTCTCGATCAAGTTCGAGTACGAGAAGAGCTTCATGTTCTTCGTGCCGCGGATCTGCGAGCACTGCCTGAACCCCTCGTGCATGGCCGCCTGCCCCTCCGGCGCGATCTACAAGCGCACCGAGGACGGGATCGTGCTCGTGGACCAGGACAAGTGCCGCGGGTGGCGCCAGTGCATCACCGGCTGCCCGTACAAGAAGATCTACTTCAACCACCGCTCCGGCAAGGCCGAGAAGTGTCACTTCTGCTACCCACGCATTGAGGCCGGGATCCCCACGGTCTGCTCCGAGACCTGCGTGGGGCGCCTGCGCTACCTCGGGATCATCCTCTACGATCCAGATCAGGTGACGAAGGCGGCGCTCGCGGACGATCAGGACCTGTACGAGGCGCAGATGGACCTGATGCTGGATCCAGCGGACCCACAGGTGGTGGCGGACGCCATCGCGAACGGAATCCCGCAGGACTGGCTGGAGGCCGCACAGAAGTCCCCGGTCTACGCGCTGATCAAGCACTTCCGGGTGGCGCTCCCGCTGCACCCCGAATACCGCACGATGCCGATGGTCTGGTACATCCCGCCGCTTTCACCCGTGGTCGATCTGCTGCGCGATCAGGGGCACGATGCGGAGGCCGGAGGGAACCTCTTTGGGGCGATCGACGCCCTGCGGATCCCGCTGGAGTACCTCGCCGAACTCTTCACCGCCGGTGATGTTGAGATCGTGCGCGGCGTGCTGCAGAAGCTCGCCGCGATGCGCTCCTACATGAGGGACGTGACGCTCGGCCGTGAGCGCCAGAGCCAACTCGCCGAGGCAGTCGGCATGACTCCAGAGGCAATGTAGCAGATGTACCGCCTCCTGGCGATCGCCAAATATGACGAGCGGTACGTGATTCCTAAGGCCCACACTGAGGACGCGCACAACCTCGAAGAGATGGGGTGCTCGGTCAACTTCGACGACGATCCGTCGCTCGCCGGAGAGGACGGCCCGCTCGGTTCGTCCTCAGGAAAGCGGCTCGTGCCGGTGGCGCTCGAATCGTACGCGGCCACGAAGGCACGGCGGGAGGAGTCCTAGTGGGTTTCGCTAAGGCGCCCTCGCGGCAGGACCGCCTCGTCTACGCGGCGGCGGCGGTTCTGCTCGCCTACCCGGACGAGGAGCAGGCGCGGAATCTTGCGCTCGTGGAAGAGGCGCTCGCCGAGAGCGGCGCGCTGCCCCGCTTCCAGCCAACGCTTGATCACCTACGATCGCTGCCGCTGATGGAGGCGCAGAGCTTCCACGTGCAGGAATTCGATCTCTCACGCCGCCACGCCCTGCACCTGAGCTACTGGACCGACGGCGATACCCGGCGCCGCGGCGAGGTGCTGGCGGCGATCAAACAGACGTACCGCGATTCCGAACTGCTGGTGGACCTCAACGGCGAACTGCCGGATTACCTCCCCATGGTGCTGGAGTTCGCGGCCAACGGCGCGCCCGGCCTCGGCCGCGGCATTCTGAACAAGTACCGCGCCTCCCTCGAACTCCTCAGGCTCGGGCTCGAGCGGGATGGGTTGCCGCACGCGGGCGTGGTCCAGGCCATCTGTGACACCCTCGGCGGGCCCTCTCCCGAGACCCAAACCGAGATCGAGGCACTGTATCGCGGGGCCCCCACCGAGACGGTGGGGCTCGACTCGTTCACCGCATCCACCCCGTTCCCCGTTGGTACGCCGACCGTAAGGAGAGGCTGACATGGACCTGCTGCTGTGGGGCGTGCTTCCCTACCTGGTACTGATCGCCCTGGTGGGCGGTCTGATCTGGCGGTTTCGATACGACCAGTTCGGCTGGACGTCACGGTCATCGCAACTGTACGAGTCGAAGATCCTGAAGATCGCCTCCCCACTGTTCCACTTCGCGCTCCTGGCAGTGTTCATGGGGCATGTGGTGGGACTCCTCATCCCCAAGGCGTTCACCGACTGGATCGGCATCGACCAGCACATGTACCACTTTGGGGCGTTCTACGTGGGCCTTCTCGCCGGGATCGCGCTCGTGGTGGGACTGACGATGCTGATTGTTCGACGCCGTTCGAACGCCCGGATCTTCCAGGCCACCACAGTGAATGACAAGGTGATGTACCTGGTGCTCGCCACCGCCGTCGGGCTGGGTATGGTTGCGACACTCACGGGCGATACGACGCCCACGGGGGAGGAGCACAACTACCGCGAGACGGTCTCGGTGTGGTTCCGTTCCTTGTTCATCTTCCAGCCGGACACCCAGGCGATGGCGGGGGCCACCTGGCAGTTCAAGTGGCACGTGGTGATCGGCCTCGCTCTCATCGCGATGATCCCGTTCACGCGGCTGGTGCATGCCTTCGCCGCGCCGTTCCATTACTTGTTCCGCCCGTACATCGTCTATCGCAGCCGCGATCGCGTGCCTCAGCACTCGGCCACGGTGCGTGGGCGCGGGTGGGATCCCATCGGGACGCCGGATAACAAGACTCACAAGAAGTAGCCCGGTTCGGCTCGCGCTCACATGCGAGCGGCCACGAATCCCCTGAACGAGAAGCGAGACACCGCCGCAGATGAGCGCATTGATCGAGGTTGAGCCGGTTCACCCCACCGCGCCGGGAGCCGGCCGGGTCCTAACCATGTCCACCATCGCGTTCACGCTGATGTTCGCGGTGTGGCTGATGTTTGGGATCCTCGGTGTCCCCATCCAGCAGGAGTTCGGGCTGAGCGATCAGCAACTCTCGTGGGTCTCCGCCGTGGCCGTGCTCAACGGGTCCATGTGGCGGCTGCCGGCGGGAATCCTGGCCGACAGGATCGGGGGGCGAAAACTCACGCTCTTCCTGCTCTTCGCCACGGCGATCCCGGCGTACATGGTCTCGTTCGCGCAGAGCTACATGTGGTTGCTTGTCCTCGCGTTCCTCGTGGGGTTCGCCGGGAACCTGTTCTCGGTGGGCATCGCCTGGAACTCGGCGTGGTTCGGTAAGGAGCGGCAAGGCTTCGCTCTCGGCGTGTTCGGGGCCGGCAACGTGGGTGCCTCCGTTACGAAGTTCATCGGCCCCCCGCTCATCGCCGCGACCGCCGGTGGCACGTTCGTTCTCGGGATACAGGGCGGCTGGCGCCTCATCCCCGTGATCTACGCCGTGCTGCTCGTGCTCGCGGGAATCGCCACCTGGATCGTGGTGCCCCGCGTGGACCGCGCGCCGGGCACCTCCCGCCCGCTGAAAGAGATGCTCGTCCCGCTGAAGGACGTGCGTGTGTGGCGCTTCAGCCTCTACTACGTGGCGGTGTTCGGGGCGTACGTGGCGCTGTCCGCGTGGTTGCCGAAGTACTACGTGGACAACTTCGACGTGGATCTCACCACGGCCGGGCTCCTCACTGCGACCTTCATCTTCCCGGCCTCGCTGCTGCGCCCGGTGGGGGGCTGGTTGAGCGATCGCTGGGGTGCCCGCCTGGTCATGTACGTAACGTTCGGGATGATGCTTCTGACCAGCGGGATCCTCATGATGCCGAACGGCTTCCTCACGATCGTGCAGCCCGATGGCAGCCAGACGACGCATTGGCATTACATGATGAGCATCGGCTGGTTCGCGTTCCTCGTGTTCCTGCTCGGCGTGGCGATGGGTCTCGGGAAATCGGCCGTGTTCAAGCAC
>JAKDIE010000148.1 GCA_030450655.1 Ruaniaceae bacterium | reverse complement strand
TACCGGATGGCGTCCAACCCGCCGGATCTGCTCGTCTCGATCCCCGGGAACGTCTCGGGAACGTACGATTTCCACCGCGCCGCGGAGGTCTCGGCCGTTGGCCGCGACAGCGCAATCAAGGCATTCGACGCCGCCGGGCTGTAGCGCACACGGCGGCTACTTGGCCAGCCCGCCCGCGCGCTCGGCCGAGCGGAGCACCCCGGCGAGCGAAAGCACCGTGACGATCACCGCCGCGACCATGGGTACGGCCATCGCGCCCTGGATGCCCACGCGCGCGGCCACGAACCCGATCAGTGCGGGCCCACTCAGGAACGCGAAGTACCCGAACGCGGAAACCACGGCCAGCACGCGGCCACCACCGATGTACCCGGCCAGCGCGTACACCTGCGGCGCGAGGCAGCCCACGCCCACCCCCACGAGCAGCCACGCGGCCACCACCAGCGGCATCGACTCGACCACCATGGCACCGGCGTATCCCACCACCGCAATCACAGCGCCCACCTGCACGATCCGCGAGCGCCCCCACTGCTCCACGAGCCAGTCGCCCACGAAGCGCGTGGCAAGCATCGAGAGCGACACCGCCACGAGGCCGATCGCGCCGCGCTCCACGCTCACGCCGAGCACGTCGGTCACGTGGATCGCGGACCAGTCGGTCGCCGTGCCTTCCATGATTCCGAAGCCGAGTCCCATGAGGCCGAGGAGCCACGCAACTGCAGGGATGCGGGCAGCGCGAGTGCCGCCCGCGCCGTCGTCGGCAGGTTCGATCACACCAATCCGCTCATGCGGGGCGGCCGCGCGGATCGCCGCTGCAGCCACCGCCATGATGAGGCAAACGATCGCAAGGGGGACCCAGGTGCGCCCGGTGCCGCCGGTGAGGATCACTACGCCCGCGCCGGCGAAGGACCCGAGGGAGAACATGCCGTGGAAGCGGGACATGACGGGCTTGGGGCGGAGCCTTTCGACCGCCACGCCGAGCGCGTTCATGCCGATGTCCATGATGCCGTTGCCCGCGCCGAGGAGGATGCCCGCCACGATGAGCACCTCGTAGCTGGGCGCCCACGCCACCGCGCCGAGCCCGATCGCCACGATTCCGGCCCCCGCGAGGGTGGGCTTCAGCGGGCCGATCTTGTCCGAGAGGCGCCCGGAGACCTGCATCGCAAGCAGCGCCGAGATCCCCGTGATGAGCAGCAGCACCCCAATGCCGGATTCGTCCGTCCCCACTCGTTCGCGCAGCCCGGGCATCGAGCCGCCCCACGCGCCCATCGCCGCGCCGTTCACAAGGAAGAGGCCGACGACGATCCACAGCCACCTCTCGGAATTGTGCGCGGAAAGGTTGGGTGAAGTGGGGGATGAACTCACAGTCCCAGTGTCTCACCCTGGGCGGCAGCCACCGCGCACGGGCGGGACGCCACAACCTCAGGCGCCGCCGCCCATTCCGCCCCCACCCGTGCTGAGAATCCACGGTCTTAGGTCTGTAATTTCGGCCCTGAGACTGTGAGAATGTTGGGGGGACGAGGAGGTTCATCATGGAAGCGCACGAACTGAAGGAAATTGGCATACGGGCGGTCGCATTGGCGCGCCGCTGGTCGATCGAAGCGAACGAGTTCCCGGTCGAGTATTCGGCTCGTCTGCTCTCCGAGGTCCTGAAGGATCCGGACGGCCTCGATTTCACCGTGCGGTTCGTTGACGGCGTGATCCGTCCCGAGGACGAGTCCGTTGCCGCGCGCAACCTGGCCAAGCTCGCCGCGCACAACGTGAACTTCCTGCCGTGGTATCTCGGCGCCGGGATGAAGGCCGGCGGCCTCTTCTCCCGCGCCCTGCCCGCGATATCGGTCCCGGCGGCCCGGCAGGTCTTCCGCGCCATGGTGGGCGATCTGGTGGTGGACGCGACCGATTCCACCCTGGGCCCGGCGCTCGCCAAGATCCGCGCCGGCGGAAACAAGCTGAACGTGAACCTGCTCGGAGAGGCGGTCCTCGGGGACGCCGAGGCGAAGAAGCGCCTCGACCTGAATCGGAAGCTCCTGGCCCGCGATGACGTGGACTACATCTCGCTGAAGGTCTCGGCCGTCACCGGCCCCCACAACCCGTGGGGATTCGAGGAGGTCGTTGACCACGCCTTGGAGCAACTGCTGCCGTTCTATTTGGAGGCGGCGGCGGCGCCGTCGGGCAAATTCATCAACCTGGACATGGAGGATTACAAGGATCTCGAGCTCACGCTCACCGTGTTCATGCGGCTCCTGGACAACCCCGCGCTGCAGGATTACCGCGCCGGGATCGTGATTCAGGCGTACCAGCCGGACGCGCTGGGCGCCATGATGCGGCTGCAGGAATGGGCGGCGGCGCGCGTGGCGGGCGGCGGCGCACCGATCAAGGTGCGTCTCGTCAAGGGCGCGAACCTGGCGATGGAGCGCGTGGACGCCGAGCTGCACGATTGGCCGCTCACCACGTGGCCGCGCAAGCAGGATTCGGACACGAACTACAAGCGCGTGCTGAACTGGGCGCTCACGCCGGAGCGCACCGCGAACATCACGATCGGTGTGGCGGGCCAGAACCTCTTCGATATCGCGTTCGCGTGGGAGCTCGTAAAGGCGCGGGGGCTCACGGGCGCGGTCGAGTTCGAGATGCTCGCGGGCATGGCCACGGGGCAGGCCGAGGTGGTGCGGCGCGAGGTGGGGTCGCTGCTGCTGTACGTGCCGGTGGCGAACCCCTCCGAGTTCGATGTGGCGATCGCGTACCTCGTGCGGCGGCTTGAAGAGAACGCGATGAGCGAGAACTTCATGTCCGGCGTATTCGATATCGGCACGGACGATTCGATCTTCGTGCGCGAGCGCGATCGGTTCCTCGCCGCGATGGATGAACTGGACGACGACGTGCCGGTGCCCAACCGCACTCAGAACCGCGCGGCCACGGGGCCGGACGCGCCGCGCGCCGAATCGCCCTCGGTGTTCGTGAACACGCCCGATACGGATCCGGTGCTACCGGCGAACCGCGCGTGGGCGCGGGAGATCGTGGCGCGGATTCCGGGCTCGGTGCTCGGCATCGAGTTGGCCGATTCGGCGATCGTGGACTCCACCGAAGGCATCGACGCGGCTGTTGAGCGCGCGGTGGCGGCGAGCGCGGGGTGGGCCGGGATGCCCGCCGCGGAGCGCGCCGAGGGGATGCACCGGGTGGGCGCCGAGATGGAGTCGCGCCGCGCCGAGCTGCTCGAGGTGGCCGCGTCCGAGACGGGCAAGACCCTCGATCAAGGCGATCCCGAGATCTCCGAGGCGATCGATTTCGCCCACTACTACGCCTTCCAATCGCTGGAGCTGGAGAAGGTGGACGGCGCACGGTTCGTCCCCTCGAAGCTCACCGTGGTGGCGCCCCCGTGGAACTTCCCGCTGGCGATTCCGGCCGGTGGCGTGCTCGCGGCGCTCGCCTCGGGCAGCCCCGTGATCCTCAAGCCGGCCACGCCGGCGCGCCGCTGCGGGGCAATCCTGGCGCAGATCATGTGGGACGCCGGCGTGCCGCGGGACGTGCTGCAGCTCGTCAACACCCCCGATCGGGCGGCGGGGCGGCGGCTCATTTCGCACCCGGCGGTGGAGCGCGTGATCCTCACCGGCTCCTACGAGACGGCGAAGCTGTTCCGCTCCTGGCGGCCGGAGCTGCCGCTGCTCGCCGAGACGAGCGGCAAGAACGCGATCATCGTGACACCCTCATCGGATCCAGATCTCGCGGTCAAGGACATCGTGTACTCGGCGTTCGGGCACGCCGGCCAGAAGTGCTCGGCGGGATCCCTCGTGGTCCTGGTGGGCTCGGCCGGATTCTCCACACGCATCCACAACCAGCTCGTGGACGCCGTGAAGTCGCTCCACGTGGCGTGGCCTTCGGACCTCGCCTCGCAGATGGGCCCCGTGGTGGTGCCGGGGGACGCGAAGCTCGTTCGCGGGCTGACCACCCTCGATGAGGGCCAGCACTGGGTCCTTGAGCCGAAGCAGCTCGACGATTCCGGTGCCCTCTGGTCGCCCGGCCTGCGCGCGGGTGTCGCGGCGGGCAGCGAGTACCACCTCACCGAGTACTTCGGCCCGATCCTGGGCGTGATGCGCGCCGAGACCCTCGATGAGGCGATCGACATCGTCAACGCCGTGGACTACGGCCTCACCTCGGGCCTCCATTCGCTCGACGTGGACGAGATGCACACCTGGCTACGCCGCATCGAGGCCGGCAACCTCTACGTGAACCGCGTGATCACCGGCGCGATCGTGCAACGCCAGCCGTTCGGCGGCTGGAAGCGCTCGGCCGTTGGCGCCGGGTCCAAGGCCGGCGGCCCGAGCTACCTCTTCGGTCTCGGCTCGTGGGAGCCCACCGTGGTGACGCATCCTGCGCCCGACGGTGTGGGTTCGCTCCCCCTGCGCGCCCGGCTCCTCGCCCAGGCGGCCCGCAACGTGCTGGACGTCGATTCGTGGGCGTGGCTGATGCAGGCACTCGGCTCCGATCAGGATGCGTGGGAGCGCGAGTTCGGCATCTCGCACGATCCGACCGGCCTCACGGTGGAGCGGAACGTGCTGCGATACCGCTCCACACCCGTGGTGGTCCGCGCGGAGGAGGGGACCTCGCTCGTGGAGTTCATCCGCGTGCTGTGCGCGGGGCTCCTCGCAGATTCGCGGATGATCATCAGCACCGGCATCGAGCTGCCCAAGGAGATCCTCACTGAGCTGGACCTACCCGGCCTCGCCGTCCTGGACCAGTCCGACGACGAATGGCTCGAGTTCGCTGCCCACTGGGCCTCATACAAGGTGATCGGAGGGCGCGTGCGGTATCTCGGCTCGGCTCTCGCCGCAACGGCGGAGGCGCTCGGCGGCACGCCGGACATCTCCGTGTGGGCG
>JAKDIE010000147.1 GCA_030450655.1 Ruaniaceae bacterium | reverse complement strand
GAGCAGCACATCAGCAGGGGCGGTCACGAGAGAGGCGACCAGGCTGGTTGTGCCGTGGCGCCGGTGCTCGGCGATCGCCGCATGGACGTGGGCGGCCTCGGTCGCATCCGGGAACGAGTAGCCCCCACCCCCGTGGCAGTGGATGTCCACGAGCCCGGGCAGAATCGTCGCGTCCGTGGGCGGGCCGTCATCGGCCCCTGCGGGCCGAACGGCAGTGATGACGCCGTCCTCCCACTCGACTACGCCGTCGTCCATGACGGCTTCGGACAGGACAATGCGACCGCGGATCTGTGCCATGCATCAAGTCTGTCACGCGGTGCCCAGTACCGAGAACGAATCCGCGCCTCACAACCGAAAACTCGGCAGCTCAGCGCCGCAAAAGACTAGAACAGGCGCTGGCTCGGATCGTCGGTTCCCTTCATCGCGGCATAGTCGAGGACCACGCAGCGGATGCCGCGGTCCTCGGCAAGCACGCGAGCCTGCGGCTTGATCTCCTGCGCGGCGAAGACGCCGCTGACGGGCGCGAGTAGTGGATCGCGATTCAGGAGCTCTAGGTAGCGGGTGAGCTGCTCCACGCCATCAATCTCACCCCTTCTCTTCACCTCGATGGCGACAGTTGCGCCATCTCCCGCCTTCACGAGCAGATCCACCGGACCGATCGCCGTGGGGTATTCACGGCGCACCAGGGTATGGCCGGGACCGAGCAAGTCCACTTGCTCTGCGAGCAACTTCTGGAGGTGAGCCTCGACCCCATCCTTCACGAGACCAGGATCGGCCCCAAGGACGTGCTCGCTATCCGAGTGGACCTCGTGGAGTGTGATCCGCAGCTTGTCATCCGATTTGGCGGCCCTGACCTCCCACACCACCACTGAGTCATCTCCCGTCACATCCACCAGGGAGCACGGCGGACTCATCCAGTTCAGCGGTTTGTAGGATCCGCCGTCGGCATGAATGAGCACAGATCCATCGGCCTTCACCATGATCACGCGCGGTGCCGCGGGCAGGTGGGCGTCCAGGCGCCCCGAGTAATCGACGGTGCAGGTGGCTACAACAATTCGCACCGGCCTAGCCTAACTGCCTCCGTGCCCACAGGACGGCACGGCAGGACCTCGCTATCGATAGCTCGACGGCGAGGGTGGGGACGATTCGAGCCAGGAACGTAGTCCTGAGTACGCCTGGCTGGGCATGGACAGCGTGTGCTCCTGGCCGCCGGAGGACAGCACCACGCTCGCGCGGTGTCCAGAATCCGCGTACGTCACGGAGCGCACATCGGACGTGTCCCGCTTCCAACTGATCGCCGGATGGGAGGCGATGGACAAGATGGGGTGCCAGTCCAGGCGGCCGACGGCGTAGCAGGCATACCCCTCAGCCCAGCGGCCCTTCCGTAGCACGGAGCATTCGAAACTCCCCACTCGATTCGAAACGAAACGAAGGCGTGCGAAGTACCAGGTGATCAGGGCGGCGAGCAGCACCAGCGGCACTGCCCACAGCCAACCCATTGCTACCGAGAACTCGAGTTATCGACAACGATCTCGACGAGATCTTGGTCCACAGAGACGAATCCGGCCACAACTGGGACGGCGTGCTCGGAGCCGTCCTTCGATGTGATGCGCACATCGCCTGGCCGCAGCACGGCGAGGAGCGGCTGACGCCCCGGGAGGATACCAAGATCGCCATCCGCTGCGGGCACGACGACGCTCGCCGCCTCGCCCCCCCAAAGCACCGAATCTGTCGAGACGATGTCGACCTTCACCCGATCTCCTTCTGCAGCGCGTGCCAGGCACGCTCAAGGTCCTCGAGTCCGCCGATGTTGAAGAATGCCTGCTCCGCAATATGATCGTACTCGCCGGCCGCGATGCGCTTGAACGCCTCAATCGTCTCGGACAGCGGCACCGTGGAACCCTCAAGGCCCGTGAACTTCGTGGCCATGTACGTGTTCTGTGAGAGGAACTGCTCAATGCGACGCGCGCGCGCCACAGTGACCTTGTCCTCTTCGGAGAGTTCGTCCACACCGAGAATCGCGATGATGTCCTGCAGTTCCTTGTTCTTCTGGAGGATCTGCTTGACCTGCGTGGCGACGTCGTAGTGTTCCTGACCCACATACTCGGGGTTCAGCAGCCGTGAGGTAGACGCCAGCGGGTCCACCGCCGGGTACAGACCGCGCGAGGCGATATCACGCGAAAGGTTCGTGGTGGCGTCCAGGTGCGCGAACGTGGTTGCCGGAGCCGGATCCGTGTAGTCGTCCGCAGGCACGTAGATCGCCTGCAGCGACGTGATCGAGTGGCCGCGAGTCGAGGTAATGCGCTCTTGGAGCTGACCCATCTCGTCCGCAAGCGTGGGCTGGTAGCCCACAGCGGAGGGCATGCGTCCGAGTAGCGTGGAAACCTCGGAGCCGGCCTGCGTGAAGCGGAAGATGTTGTCGATGAAGAGGAGCACGTCCTGCTTCTGCACGTCGCGGAAGTACTCGGCCATCGTCAGAGCGGACAACGCCACGCGCAAACGCGTGCCCGGCGGCTCGTCCATCTGCCCGAACACGAGCGCAGTCTTGTCGAAGACGCCCGCCTCGTCCATCTCGTGAATCAAGTCGTTGCCCTCACGCGTGCGCTCGCCCACTCCGGCGAACACGGAGACACCGCCGTGATCCTGCGCCACGCGCTGGATCATCTCCTGAATCAGGACTGTTTTGCCGACGCCGGCCCCTCCGAAGAGGCCGATCTTGCCTCCGAGGACGTACGGGGTGAGAAGGTCGATCACCTTGATGCCGGTCTCGAACATTTGAGTCTTGGACTCGAGTTGGTCGAAGGGCGGGGGCTGGCGGTGGATCGGCCAGCGCTCGGTGACCTCGAGGGTCTCGCCTTCGGTGAGGTTGAGGCATTCGCCCGTCACGTTGAAGACGTGGCCCTTGGTCACGTCTCCCACCGGCACCGAGATGGGCGCGCCCGTGTCTACCACCGGAGCACCGCGCACGAGGCCATCCGTCGGCTTCAGGGCGATCGCGCGCACAAGATTGTCACCGAGGTGCTGGGCGACCTCGAGGGTCATCGTGATGACGCCCTCTCCCTCGCCCTGCGAGGTGAGGTCGACCGTCGTCTGGAGGGCGTTGTACATCTCCGGGATGGCGTCCGACGGGAACTCGATATCGACCACGGGGCCGATCACTCGAGCGATTCGGCCGGCGGCCTGAGTGGTTGCGGTCATTCCTTCTCTCCTCTAGCTCGATGCCAGCGCGTCGGCGCCAGAGACGATCTCGCTGATCTCTTGTGTGATGTCTGCCTGGCGCGCAGCGTTCGCCAGTCGGGTGTAATCGCGGATCAAGTCCTCCGCGTTCTGCGTGGCAGTGTGCATCGCCTGCTGTCGTGATGCTAGTTCTGAAGCCGCCGCGTGCAGCAGGTGGTTGAACACGCGGCTGCGCAGATACAGCGGGAGGAGCGTGGCAAGAGCCTCATCCACGGACGGTTCGAACTCGTAGAGGGGAAGTGCTTCCCCGTTCTCCTCGTCCTCACCTTCCACGACCTCGATCGGCATGAGGCGGCGCACCTCAACAACCTGCTTCACCATTGAGATGTAGCGGGTGTAGATGATGTGGACCTCGGCGATCTCCGGATCCGAGTGGTACGCCTCGTACAGCGCATCCGCGATCTCGGTGGCCTCGTCTGCGCGCGGCGCGTCCGAGTGACCCTCCCAGGCCCCGGCCAGCTCGCGCCCGCGGAAACGGAAGAACGAGGCACCGCGACGTCCGAGTACGTAGAGCACCGGCTCTTTGCCCGCGGCCTCAAGCTTTTCGATCTGCGATTCTGTCTCGCGCAGCACGCTCGCGCTGTAGGCGCCTGCCATGCCACGATCCGAGGTGATGACCACCAATGCCACATTCGATCCCTCGCGGTGGGTATCCAGCATGGGGTGATCGAGACGCGCATGTGAGACGAGTGCGGAAAGCGCCTGGGTGAGAGCCCGCGCGTACGGGGTCCCCTCCAGTGCACGCGCCCGGGCCTTGCCGATGCGTGATGCGGCGATCAACTCCATGGCGCGAAACACCTTCTTCAGGGTCTCCGTGGATTTGATGCGCTGCCGATAGACGCGTTGCGAGCCTGCCATTTGCTAGCCCCGCTTGGAACGGACGATCTGCTCGGTCGTCTCTTCGACCTCGTGCTCCGCCTCCAAGTCCTCTCCGCCCAGATGCCCACCCGATGAGGTGAGGAAGGTGCGCCGGAACTTCTCCACCGCTACGCGCAGCGCATCCTCCGTTTCGCTGGGGAGCTCCCCCGTCGCCGCAAGATTGGTCAGCACGTCGGAGTTACGGCCCAGGTAGTCGAGGAACTCGGCCTCGAAACGCTGAACATCGTCGAGATCGACGTCGTCCAGGTAGCCGTTCGTTCCCGCCCAGATGATCGAGACCTGGCTCGGCACGTCGAACGGAGTGTATTGCGGCTGGCGAAGGATGCGCATCAGGCGCGATCCACGCGTGAGTTGCTGGCGGGTGGCCGCGTCGAGGTCCGAAGCGAACATCGCGAAGGCCTCCTGCGCGCGGTACTGCGCAAGGGTGATCTTGAGCGTTCCCGAGACCTTCTTCATGGCCTTGACCTGCGCGTCACCACCCACGCGGGAGACCGAGACTCCCACGTCCACGGCGGGGCGCTGGTTTGCGTTGAATAGATCCGATTGCAGGAAGATCTGGCCGTCCGTAATCGAGATGACGTTCGTGGGGATATACGCCGAGACGTCATTCGCCTTCGTCTCGATGACCGGCAAGCCCGTCATCGATCCGCCGCCGAGCTCATCGGAGAGCTTCGCACAGCGCTCCAGCAGGCGCGAGTGCAGGTAGAAGACGTCACCCGGGTAGGCCTCGCGGCCCGGCGCGCGGCGCAGCA
>JAKDIE010000146.1 GCA_030450655.1 Ruaniaceae bacterium | reverse complement strand
TCCTGCCACCGGCCGCGAGATTATCGCGCAGCACCGGGAGCACGAACGTCGCAACGTACGTGGACGATTCCGTGCCGAGCCGCGCGAGGGTGTCCTTGATCTCCGTGTTCGAGAACCTCGAAATGATCTTCTCGCCGTACGCCGCCACATCGGTCCCGGGGACCGGAGCCAGTGTGGGGTAGCCCTCCTCGATCATGTACTTGCGCAGCAACTCAACGATGCGCGGATCGGTCATCGCCTCATCCACGTAGGTGTACCCGGCAAGATACCCAAGATAGGCGAGAATCTGGTGGCTCGTGTTGAGGATCCGCAGCTTCAACAGCTCGAATGGGCGCACGTCGTCGACCAATTGCACCCCCACCTGTTCCCATTCGGGGCGTCCCAGCGGGAACTCATCCTCGATCACCCACTGGACGAACTCCTCGGTGACCACCGGCCAGGCATCGTCGATACCCCACTCGGCGGCAAGCTCGGCGCGATCGGAATCGGTGGTGCGCGGCGTGATCCGGTCCACCATCGTGTTCGGGAACGATGCAGTCGCCTCAATCCAGGCGGCGAGCTCCGGCTCCTGCAGGTGCGCGAAGGCGATCATCGCCCGCTTGAAGATGTGCCCGTTGCCCTCGATGTTGTCGCAGGTCAGGAGCGTGGGCGCGGGGAGTCCTGCCGCCCGGCGCGCCCTCAGAGCCGCCGCCAGGAGTCCAAGGTGCGTGCGCGGAGTGGCCGGATTCGCCACATCGTGCGCCACGTCCGGATGCTCGGCCATGAACTCACCGCTGTTGGGATCGAAGTAGTAGCCGCCCTCGGTCACGGTCAGCGTCACGAACTTGGTCGACGGCGATGCGATCGCGTCGATGACGGCCTGCGGATCGTCGGGGGCAAGCAGGTAATCCACGATCGAGCCGATCACGCGCGCCTCGCGCACTCCCGTGTCCTTAGCGAGGAGCGTGTAGCGGCCGCGCTGCGCGGTGAGCGCATCCCTCATTCCGGCGTCCTGCGGCAGCACCCCAACTCCGCAGATCCCGAAGTCCCGCCCGAGACCCTTCTCCAGGAGCAGGTCCGTGTAGTACGCGTGGTGGGCGCGGAAGAACGCCCCCACCCCGAGGTGCACTACTCCGGGGACGATCCCCTCGCGGTCGTATGCGGGAACGTGGGCCGGCCCGTCATAGCGGGCATCGAAATCGTCCTCACTCAAAGAGTCCAGAGCTCTCGCCGTTCCCTCAGTATCCACAATGACCTCCTGCGCTCGTCCGCCAAACAGTTCCCAATAGCGTCCCACGTACCAGCGCTCCCCGTCTCGCGAACATGACTGCACCTCGCCACGTCCGGATATTCACCCGGGGCCTAGCGTGTGCAGTGCACGTGCGCTCACTATGGCCAACACCCCCACCGAACGCTTGCGACCCGATCCCGCAGGCCTGAAGATTGAAGTGTCCACCTTGCGAAGACGCGCCCGCGCCCTCCCCCGTCCCACTGTTGAGGCTCCCATGACCGAGAAGAAGTACGTGCTCGCAATCGACCAGGGCACCACGTCCTCACGCTCGATTCTGTTCAACCATGCGGGTGAGATCGTCGCAAAGGACCAGCGCGAGCACGAGCAGATCTTCCCTCGCGCCGGCTGGGTTGAGCACAACCCGGTCGAGATCTGGGACCGAGTGCGGGAGACCGTGGCCCAAGTGTTCGCCCAGGCGGGCACCAATCGACACTCCGTGGCCGCCGTCGGCATCACCAACCAACGCGAGACCACGGTCGTGTGGGATAAGCACACCGGCGAGCCGGTGTACAACGCGATCGTGTGGCAGGACACCCGGACCAAGGAGATCTGCGAGCGCCTCGGCGCTGAGCACGGGCCCGAGCGCTACAAGGAGCGCGTGGGGCTTCCTCTGGCCACGTATTTCGCGGCGCCGAAGGCTGCCTGGATCCTCGAGAACATCGAGGGCGCCCGGGAGCGTGCCGAACGCGGTGACCTCCTCTTCGGCACGATGGATACCTGGCTGCTGTGGAATCTGACGGGAGGGATCGACGGCGGCGTCCACGTCACGGATGTGACGAACGCATCCCGGACCCTCCTGATGGACCTGCGTACTCTTCGTTGGGATGAGGAGATCGCGGCGGAGTTGGGCATCCCGATGTCGATGCTCCCGGAGATCAAGTCCTCATCGGAGATCTATGGGTACGGGCGGCAGCACGGTCTCCTGCCGAGTACCCCCATCGCCGGGATCCTCGGAGATCAACACGCGGCAACGTTTGGGCAGGCGTGCTTCGAGGTGGGCGCGGCGAAGAACACCTATGGCACCGGGAACTTTATGCTGCTCAACACGGGCACCGAGCCCGTGTTCTCCGAACATGGCTTGCTGACCACGGTGTGCTACAAGATCGGTGACGCGCCGGCCGTCTACGCCTTGGAGGGGTCGATTGCCGTCAGCGGATCACTAATCCAGTGGCTGCGGGACAACCTGGGGATGATTTCCAGCGCGCCGGAGATCGAGGCACTCGCCACCTCGGTGGAGAGCAACGGCGGCGCATACTTCGTGCCCGCCTTCTCGGGGCTGTTCGCGCCCTACTGGCGTTCGGACGCGCGCGGGGTGCTCGTGGGCCTCACGCGATTCGTCAACAAGGCACATATCGCGCGGGCCGCTGAGGAGTCCATCGCCTTCCAGTCCCGCGAAGTCGTGGACGCGATGATCGCGGATTCTGGGCAGACTCTGACCGAACTGAAGGTCGACGGCGGTGCCGTGCGTGACGAGTTCCTCATGCAGTTCCAAGCAGACATCCTGGGCGTCGATGTCGTCCGCCCCAAGGTCGCCGAGACCACGGCGCTCGGGGCCGCCTACGCTGCCGGGATCGCCGTCGGATTCTGGGATGGCGAACAGGACGTGATTGATAACTGGGCCGAGGACGCGCGGTGGAGTCCACGTATGGATGAGCAGGAACGCGCGCGCACGTACCGATTGTGGAAGAAGGCCGTGACGCGCACATTCGATTGGGTGGACGAGGACGTCGTGTAGCGGATCGGCCTGCGCGCAACCAGCGATTATCCTTATGTTCATGTCACACGAGGGCGCGCAACCCGATTCGCATCTCGCACCGCAGGATGGGCTGTTCGAGCTCCCCTCCGGCGAGCGCCGCCTCGCGGCACGCATCGTGCTCCTCGCCGGCCCCTCGGGCTCCGGCAAGACGTCCCTCGTGCGACGCTTGGGGTTGCCCTCAATCTCGCTCGATGACTTCTATAAGGACGACGACGACCCCGGCATGCCCCAGCGCTACGGCATCATCGATTGGGATAGCCCCGAATCGTGGCATCGCATGAGGGCGCTCGACGCGCTCGTCACCGTGTGCCGCACGGGCGCGGTGGATCTGCCGATCTACGACATCCCCACGAACAAGCGCACGGGCACCACGCACCTCGATCTGAAGGGTGCGCCGATCGTGATCGCTGAGGGCATCTTCGCCTCGGAACTCGTGGACGCCGCCCGCGCCGAAGACATCCTCGCGGACGCCATCTGCATCGTGCGCTCCCGCGCCAAGACCTTCTTCTTCCGGCTGATGCGGGATCTCGGCGAGGCCCGCAAGCCCCCCGTGACCCTCGTGCGCCGCGGGTTCACGATCGCGCGCGAGGAGAAGGGCACCATCGCGAAGTGGGTTGCGGATGGCTGCCAGCCCCTCGGCTTTTCCGAGGCCGAACAGGTGATCCGGGCGCACGATCGCCAGGCGGCGCTGCGCCAGGCGCGCTAGCCCGCGGCGTCAGAGCCGCTTGACCAGCGGGAAGGTGATCGTCTCGCGAATTCCTTGGCCGGTGAGCGCCATCAGGAGGCGGTCGATGCCCATGCCCATGCCTCCGGCGGGCGGCATGCCCTGCTCCATCGCCGAGAGGAAGTCCTCGTCCAGCACCATGGCCTCGAGATCGCCCGCAGCCGCCGCGAGCGCCTGCTGCTCGAACCTCTCACGCTGCACCACGGGGTCCACGAGCTCGGAGTAGGCAGTCGCCAACTCGAAGCCGCGCACGATCAGGTCCCACTTCTCCACGAGTCCAGGCTTGGAGCGTGCGCGCGCGTCAGCGGCGAGGTCTCCACCGGGAAGTCCCGCACGAACGTGGGCTTCCACAGCGTGGCACCCACCTTCTCCTCCCACATCTCCTCGATGATCTTGCCGCCCGAGTAGTGCGGGGCCACGGCCACGCCGAGCTCGCCGGCCAGAGCCGCAAGCTCGTCACGGGGGGCGAGCGGGTCCACCTCGCGGCCGATCGCCTCGGCGAGCGACTCCATCATGGTGATCGAGTCCCACTCGCCCGAAAGGTCGTACTCCTCGCCGCTCGGCAGCGTCACGATCTCGGTGCCAAGGGCGTCGCGCGCCGCGCGCTGCACGAACTCGCGCGTCATCTGCGCCATGGTGTCGTACGAGCCGTACGCCTCGTACGCCTCCAGCATCGCGAACTCCGGCGAGTGAGAGGAATCGGCACCCTCATTGCGGAAGTTCCGGTTGATCTCAAACACCCTGTCGATGCCCCCGACGACGGCCCGCTTCAGGAAGAGTTCCGGCGCGATGCGGAGGTACAGATCCATGTCGTAGGCATTCATGTGGGTCACGAACGGGCGCGCGGCCGCGCCGCCGTGGAGCGCCTGGAGCATCGGGGTCTCGATCTCGAGGAAGTCCCGCTCGTCGAAGTACGCGCGCAGCGACTTCACGACGGCGGCCCGGGTGCGCACCATCTCGCGCGCGGCGGGGCGCAGGATCAGATCGAGGTGGCGGCGGCGCACGCGGCCCTCCTCGGAGAGGCTCACGAGTTCGCCGGCCTCGTTCTCGTACGATTTCGGCAGTGGCAGCAGCGCCTTCGCAGCGATCTGCCACTGGGACGCGAACACCGAGAGCTCGCCGCGCCTGGATGAGATGACGCGGCCGGAGAGGAACAAGTGGTCCCCGAGATCGACGT
>JAKDIE010000003.1 GCA_030450655.1 Ruaniaceae bacterium | reverse complement strand
GCTCCAACGTGGCCCACAGGCCGAAACCGTGCATCGCCGCCACGTGCATCTCTAGGCTCTCGCGCACGCCTCTCGCCACGATGGCGCGGCCCTCGTTGTGGACCTGCAGCATGAGTTCGCGGGCGCGCGCGATCGGAAGATGGAAGTAGGTTGCGAAGACGTACTCCACGTACGTCATGAGGTTCACCGGATCATTCCAGACGACGAGGCGCCAGGGGCGATCGGCAACCGCTGCACGCTCCACAACTCGTTCGGGACTGACGCTCACGCGTCCAGTCTGGCACGCAGCGTGGGCTCGCGGCGGCGTTTCAGAGTAGCGTTCACCGTATGGTTCCAACTTCCACAGCATTGCTCACGGACATGTACGAACTCACGATGATCGACGCCGCCCTCGAGTCCGGTCACGCGTCCCGTCGCTCCGTGTTCGAGGTATTCAATCGTCGCCTGCCCTCCGGCCGCCGCTACTCCGTGGTCGCCGGGATCGGTCGCATCCTCGACGCCCTGGCGGAGTTCCGCTTCACGGACTTCGAGATCGCGTGGCTGCGCGATGTGGGAATCGTGAGCCCCCGCACGGTCGATTACCTGGCGGGCTACCGCTTCACGGGCACAATCCGCAGCTACGCCGAAGGCGAGTGCTTCTTCCCCGGCTCCCCGATCCTCACTGTCGAGGGCACCTTTGCCGAGGCCGTGATCCTCGAGACCATCGTCCTCTCGATCCTCAATCACGATTGCGCCGTGGCCGCCGGAGCCTCCCGCATGGTCACGGCCGCACACGGCCGCCCCTGCCTCGAAATGGGGGCGCGCCGCACCCACGAACAGGCCGCAGTGGCCGCCGCCCGCGCCTCCGTGGTGGCAGGATTCTCGGGCACGAGCGATCTCGAGGCCGCCCGCACATACGGCCTGACGCCGATCGGCACGGCCGCTCATTCGTTCACTCTTCTGCACGACGACGAAGAGTCAGCATTCGACGCCCAGGTTGCGGCCCTCGGGCCGGGCACCACGCTACTGGTCGATACCTACAACGTTGAGCGGGGTGTGGAGCACGCGGTGGCTGCGGCCCGCCGTGGCGGCGGGGAACTGGGAGCCGTGCGGCTCGATTCCGGCGACCTCGTGGCGCAGGCCATCACGGTGCGTGCGCAACTCGACGAACTGGGCGCCACCTCCACGAAGATCGTGGTGACCTCGGACCTTGACGAGTACGCGATCGCCGCGCTCGGCGCCGCCCCCGTGGATAGCTACGGGGTGGGCACGAAGCTCGTCACCGGATCGGGCCACCCCACGGCGGAGCTGGTGTACAAGCTCGTGGCGCGCGCGGACGCCTCGGGTGTGATGGTTCCCGTCCAGAAGGAATCCGAATCGAAGAAGTCCACCGGCGGCTCGAAGTTCGCCGGCCGCGTGATCGAGGGCCTCACGGCAGTCGAGGAGCTCTCGGTCATTACCGAAGACTCGGCCGAGGCCGCGCGCTACTTGGCGGAGAACAACGCCCGCCCGCTGCAGGTGGAGATCGTGACGGACGGCGTGATCAACGAGGCCCACCGCGGTCCAGACGCGATCCGCGTGGCAAAGGAGCGGCACGCGGCCTCACGCGCCGAACTGCCATACCAGGCGTGGCGGCTCTCAGACGGTGACGCGGCAATCCTCACCCGCCACGTGCGCCTGTAACCCTACTTCTGGAGACTTGCCAGGATCTCCTTGCAGGCGGGGCATACGGGGTACTTGGAGGGGTCGCGGCGCGGCGTCCACACCTTGCCGCAGAGTGCGATGACGGGCTTGCCCGTCTTCTTCGCCTTCTCCATGCGGTCCTTACGGACGTAGTGGGCGAACCGATCGCCCTCGGAGCCGTCCTCCTCCGTCTCCTCGCGCTCGAGGAGCGCCGTGGTGCCCTCTGTGGACGGAAGCGACGGTGCGGTGGGGGCATCGTGCGCGGCGAGCCGGGGAGCGGTGCGGAGCGACGTTCTCATGCCTCCAGTGTAGATGCCGCTCTGGAGACAGCAATGGGGCGGTTCCCAAAGGAACCACCCCATGTGCGTGCGTTCGAACTACTTGGCAACAGCCTTCTTGAGGTTGGAGCCCGCGGTGATCTTCACGCCGTATCCGGCGGGAATGGCGATCTCTTCGCCGGTGCGGGGGTTGCGGCCAGTGCGGGCGGCGCGCTCCACGCGCTCCACCGACAGCAGACCGGTTACCTTGACAGCCTCACCCTTGCCCAGGGAGTCCACGAGGACCTCCTGGAGAGCCGAGAGTGCGGCGTCGGCCTGGACCTTGGTCAGCGAGGCGCGCTCGGCAATGGCAGCGACGAGGTCGGTACGGTTCACGGACATTTCTCTCCTTGATAAGTCAGCGGGACGCATGTCCCGGCATGTTCCCAGTGGGATCACAGATAGACACTACGCACACTCTTGGCCATATGTCGCATCCAACCGCCGTTCTCTCGCGAATTCCCGCGGTTTGCCCGCGCGATCTTTCACACACGTCCCATCGATCACACGCGCACCATGGGAGAATGGACGGGTGCGAGGAGAGTTTAAGGTACCTGGAGGAAAGCTCGTTGCCGTGGACGTGGAGACGCGTGACGGCACAATCACCACTGCCCACGTCTCGGGCGATTTCTTCCTCGAGCCGGATTCGGCGCTCGAGGCCATCAACGCCGCCATTCGGGGGCTACCGGCGAGCGCCTCGGTGAGTGAGATCGCCGAATCGATCACGCGCTCTTTGCCAGACGACGCCGTCCTGGTGGGCTTCACGCCCGAATCCGTGGGGATCGCTGTGCGCCGGGCGCTCGGTCATGCCTCCACCTGGGACGATCACGAGTTCGAGATCATCCACTCCGCCCCCTTCCACCCGGCGCTGCACGTGGCGCTCGATGAAGTCCTGCCCCACGAGGTCGCAGCGGGCCGACGCCGCCCGATTCTCCGCTTCTGGGAGTGGGACGCACCGCTCGTGGTCATGGGCTCATTCCAGTCGCTGCGGAACGAGATTGATACGGAGGCGCTCGAGCGTCGCGGCATGACCGTGGTGCGGCGCATCACCGGTGGCGGCGCGATGTTCATGGAGGCGGGTAACTGCATCACCTACTCCCTCGTGGCACCCACATCGCTCGTGGACGGGATGAGCTTCGAGCAGTCGTACGCCTTCCTCGACTCGTGGGTGATGGACGCACTCGCCGAGATCGGCGTGAAGGCCCGCTACGTGCCGCTGAACGACATCGCCTCGGAGGCCGGGAAGATCGGTGGTGCGGCGCAGCGCAGGTTCGCATCCGGCGTGGTCCTGCACCACGTGACGATGGCCTACGACATCGACGCCGATGCGATGCTGGACGTGCTGCGGATCGGCCGCGAAAAACTCTCGGACAAGGGAACGAAGTCCGCCAACAAGCGCGTGGACCCGATGCGGTCCCAGACCGGCATGGAGCGCGAGGCGATCATCGAGAGCTTCATCGCGCACTTCGAGCGCACCCACCGCACAGTCCGCTCGGACTACACGCCAGAAGAGATGGCGAAGGCGCAGGAACTGGTCCGTACGAAGTTCGGCACCCCGGAGTGGACCGCGAGGATCCCGTAGACGCCGGCAGCATCTGCGGACCCGTAGAGCCCTGGCTCAGCCGGCGTAGCGGGGTTCGTCCTGGCCCGAATGGAGCAGGCCCCATGTGATGGAGTCCACCAGCGCCTCCCACGAGGCGGCGATGACGTCCGAACCCACGCCCACCGTGGACCAGGAGCGAATGCCGTCCGTGGTCTCGATCAGCACGCGGATGATCGCATCCGTGCCCTGCTCGGAATCGAGGATGCGCACCTTGAAGTCGATCAGCTCGAAGGATTCGATCTGCGGGAACGTGGGCAGCAGCGCCTCGCGCAGCGCCTTGTCCAGCGCGTTCACGGGGCCGTTGCCCTCGCCTGTGCGGACGATCCGGCCATCTCGCGTGCTCACCTTCACGGTCGCTTCGGCGTAGCCGTGAGCGTTGCCGTTCGCACGTTCCTCCACCTGGGCGCGCCACGACTCCACCTCGAAGAAGCTCGCCCGGCGGCCATCTAGCTCTTCGCGGAGCAGTAACTCCACCGAGGCATCGGCGGCGTCGTACGTGTACCCGGCGGCCTCCGCCTCCTTCACGCGCTGCGTGACGGCGTTCACCACCTCGGGCCGTCCCGATACGTCAATCCCAAACTCGCGGGCCTTCAGCTCGATGGACGCACGCCCCGCCATGTCCGAGATCAGCATGCGCATATCGTTGCCCACGCTCTTCGGCTCGATGTGCTGGTACAGATCCGGATCCACCCGAATCGCCGAGGCGTGCAGCCCCGCCTTGTGCGCGAAGGCGCTCGCCCCCACGTACGGCTGGCGGGCGAACGGCGAGATGTTCGTGATCTCGGCGATCTGGTGGGCGATCGAGTACGCCTGCAGCAGGTCCTCGCCCAGGCAGTCGTATCCGAGCTTGAGTTGGAGGTTCGCCACACAGGTGAGCAGGTCCGCGTTGCCCGTGCGCTCGCCGTAGCCGTTCACGGTGCCCTGGATGTGACGTGCGCCGGCCTCGACCGCGGCGATCGTGTTGGCAACCGCGCAACCCGTGTCGTTGTGCGCGTGCATCCCAATCATTGTGCCGATGTCCGATACTTCACCCACGATGTCCGCCACCCACTGCGGCAGCATCCCGCCGTTGGTGTCACACAGCACCACCGTGCGCGCGCCCGAATCGGCAGCAGCCTGGATCACGCTGCGCGTGTACTCGGAGTTGAAGCGGTAGCCGTCAAAGAAGTGCTCGGCGTCGAGAATCACCTCGCGGCCCTCCCTGCGGAGGAACTCGACAGTGTCACGCACCATCGCAAGGTTCTCATCGCCGTCGGTCCGCAAAGCCCGCTCCACGTGCCGGATATCGGACTTGGCCACGAGCGTGACGAACTCGGCCCCCGAGTTCAGCAACGCCAGCACCTGCTGATCCTGTTCGACGGCGACCCCCGCCTTGCGCGTAGCACCGAACGCCGCGAACGCGGCCCGGTGGAACGGCCGCTTCGCCTTGACCGCCTCGAAGAACTCAGTGTCCCGCGGGATCGCGCCCGGCCAGCCGCCTTCGATGAAGTGCATGCCCAGCTGATCGAGCAGCGGTGCGATCGCGATCTTGTCCGCCACAGAGAGGTTCATGCCCTCCTGCTGGGCGCCATCGCGCAGGGTCGTGTCGTAGATTTCGATTCGCATCATCGCACCAATGGGTAGAGCCAGCCGTGCGCGTCCTCCGCGCGGCCGAACTGGATATCGGTCAGGTGGTTGTAGAGGGAGGTGGTGACCTCGCCCGGGGTGCCATCGCCCACGGTGACGTCAAAATCGTGTGCCGCGAGCCGGCCGATCGGTGTGATGACGGCGGCCGTGCCGCACGCGAAGACCTCGCGGATGCGCCCCGAACGCACCCCGTCAAGGAGTTCGGTCATCGGGATATCCCGCTCCTGGACGGCAGAACCTCCCTCGCGCAGGAGGGTGAGAACCGAATCGCGGGTCACCCCTTCGAGGATGGTGCCGGAGAGCCGCGGGGTCGCCACCGTGCCGTCATCCATCACCACCATCACGTTCATGCCACCCAACTCTTCAAGCAGCGTGTCCGTGGCCGCGTCGAGGAAGCACACCTGCTGGCAACCGTGGGCGTAGGCCTCGTTGGTGGGCAGCATGGACGAGGCATAGTTGCCGCCCGTCTTCGCCGCACCCGTACCGCCCGGCGCCGCCCGGTTGTACTCGCGCGTCACCCAGATCGAGACCGGGCTAAAGCCGGTTGCGAAGTACGGACCCACCGGCGAGGCGATGAGCAGGTACGTGATCTCATTCGACGGGTGCACGCCGAGGTACGGCTCGGAACCGAAGGCGAACGGCCGCAGGTACAGGCTCGAGTCCGGATCGCTCGGCACCCACTCCCGATCCGCCGCAACGAGCGCCTCGATCGAGCCGAGGAAGTCCTCCACGGGAAGCTCGGCCATGGCCAAGCGGCGTGCCGACCGCTGGAAGCGCTCGGCGTTCCGCTCGGGCCGGAACGCCCACACGGAGCCATCGGCGTGCCGGTACGCCTTCAGGCCCTCGAAGACCTCCTGCGCGTAGTGGAACACGGAGGTGGCCGGTGAGAGCGAGAGCGGTCCGTACCCCACGAGTTCCTGCGAGTGCCAGCCCTCGCCGTTCGTATAGACGGCGCGGGCCATGTGGTCCGTGAACTCACGTCCGAACTTCAGGTCCTGCAGCAGGGCGGCCCGATCTGCTGCGCTCTTCCGCGCCACGGGGGCACTGATTGGAAAGCGATCGGCGAATCCCATCAGGGAACACTCCTTCATCTCACACGGCCGGAGACCGTCTCACTTCTAGCCGAGGCGCGCTACGATCGCGCGGCCCACCTGCGTTGTGCTGCGCGGCGTTGTTCCGCGCTCACCGAGATCCGCCGCCACCGCGGCGTCCACGGCGTCGGCCTCGCTGGTCTTACCCACGTGACGCAACAGTAGCGCCACCGAGGAAATCGTGGCCGTTGGGTCCGCAATTCCCTTGCCCGCGATATCCGGCGCCGATCCGTGGACGGGCTCGAACATGGAGGGCGCGGTGCGGTCCGGGTTCACGTTGCCTGAGGCCGCGAGCCCAATCCCGCCCGTCACCGCCGCCGCCAGATCCGTGAGGATGTCCCCGAACAGGTTGTCCGTCACGATGACGTCGAAACGGGACGGGTTTGTCACGAAGAAGATCGACGCGGCGTCCACGTGCAGGTAATCCGTGCTCACGTCCGGATACTCGGCACCCACGGCCTCGACCGTGCGGCGCCACAGGTGACCGGAGTGCACCAGAACGTTGTGCTTGTGCACGAGGGTCAGGTGCTTGCGCTCGCGCTCGTTCGCAAGCGCGAATGCGTACCGCACCACCCGCTCCACGCCGAACGCCGTGTTCACGCTCACCTCGTTGGCCACCTCGTGCGGTGTGCCCTGGCGGATCGTGCCACCGTTGCCCACGTACGGACCTTCGGTCCCTTCACGGACGACGACGAAGTCCACCTCGCCAGGATCGGCCAGTGGCGTGTGCACGCCGGGAACGATGCGTCCCGGGCGCAGGTTCACGTAGTGATCCAGGGCGAAGCGAAGCTTCAGGAGTAGTCCACGCTCGAGCACACCTGAGCGAACCGACGGATCGCCGATCGCACCCAGCAGGATGGCGTCGTATCCGCGCAGGGCCGCCAGTTCGTCGTCGGGCAGGATCTCCCCCGTGCGGTGGTAGCGTGCGGCGCCCAGATCGAACTCGTTCGTGGTGAGTTCGTCACCGAGAACAGCGCGCAGTACCTTGACGCCCTCGGCGACGACCTCGGAACCGATGCCGTCGCCGGGGATGAGTGCGACATTGACTGCCATCAGCGGGAGGCCGAGCCTTCCACGTAGTCCGCGTCCGCCTGGTTGGACCACACGAACATGCCACGGAGATTCGGGCCCACCTGCTCGATCGGGTGGGACTCACCCTTGGCGCGCAGGTCCTTGAACTCGATTCCGCCGTTGTCCTGATCGGCGATGAAGCGCTCGGCGAATGCGCCCGAACGGATGTCATCGAGCACAGCCTTCATGTTGTCCTTGACGTGCGGATCGATCACGCGCGGGCCGGAGACGTAATCGCCGTACTCGGCCGTGTCCGAAACGGACCAGCGCTGCTTGGTGAGGCCACCCTCCACCACGAGGTCCACGATCAGCTTCATCTCGTGCAGCACCTCGAAGTACGCAACCTCGGGCTGGTAGCCGGCCTCGGTGAGCGTCTCGAATCCGTACTGGATGAGCTGGGACAGGCCACCGCAGAGCACGGCCTGCTCGCCGAACAGGTCCGTCTCGGTCTCCTCGGTGAACGAGGTCTTGATGCCGCCGGCGCGCAGCCCGCCGATCGCCTTCGCATAGGAGAGCGCGAGCGCCCACGCCTCGCCGGAGGCGTCGTTCTCAACACCCACGATCACGGGGACTCCGCGGCCGGCCTCGAACTCGCGGCGCACCACGTGGCCCGGGCCCTTGGGTGCTACGAGGCAGATATCGTGCGAGGTATCCGGCGCGATGTAGCCGAAGCGGATGTTGAAGCCGTGCGCAAAGAACAGCGCCGCGTCCTCCTTCAGGTTCGGGGCGATCTGCTCCGAGTAGATGGTGCGCTGGTACTGGTCCGGCGCGAGGATCATTACCACATCGGCCTGCGCCACGGCGCTTGCCACGGTTGCCACCTTCAGGCCCTGCTCGGAGGCCTTCGCCCAGGAGGGTGAGCCCTCGCGCAGCCCCACGGTCACGTCCACACCTGAATCGCGCAGGTTCAGCGAGTGTGCGTGACCCTGCGAGCCGTATCCGATGACGGCGACCTTCTTGGACTGGATCAGCGCGAGGTCCGCGTCGTCGTCGTAGAACATTTCTGCCATGTCTATTCCCTATCGTGCGGAGCGCAGGCTGCGCTCTGCCTTGTCTGTCAGCGAGCGTGATCCGCGCGCAATCGCGACGGTGCCCGACTGGACGATTTCCTTGACCCCGTATGGTCCGAGGGCGGCGAGGAGTGCCTCGAGCTTCGCCTCCCCACCCACGGCCTCAATTGTGACCGAATCTGTGGCGACATCCACCACGTGGGCGCGGAAGAGTTCCACGACCTGGAGCACGGCGGTGCGCGAGGCGTCATCGGCTTTGACCTTGACCATGAGGAGCTCACGCTGTACGGACGCATCAGGATCGAGTTGCACGATCTTCAGCACGTTGATGAGCTTATTGAGCTGCTTCGTGACCTGTTCGAGCGGCAGATCATCGGCGTCAACAACCACCGTCATGCGCGAGATCTCCTCGTGCTCGGTGGGGCCCACGGCGAGCGAGTGAATGTTGAATGAGCGCCGGGCGAAGAGTCCAGCGACCCGGGTGAGAACGCCAGGTGTGTTCTCGACCAGCACAGAAAGGGTGTGGCGTGGCATCTCGATTTTCCTTACTCGTCAGTATCGAAGTTGGGCTTGAGTCCGTTGGCATACATGACCTCGTCGTTCGAGAGACCGGCGGGCACCATCGGCCACACCATTGCGTCACGCGAGACCACGAAGTCGACGACGACGGGCCGATCGTCTATCTCCTGCGCCTTCTTGATCGTGTCATCCACGTCCGCAGGGCTTTCGCACCGCAGGCCCACACAGCCCATGGACTCTGCCAGCTTCACGAAGTCCGGAATGCGCACCGTCTCATGCCCTGTGTGGAGTTCGGTGTTTGAGTAGCGGCCGTCGTAGAAGAGGGTCTGCCACTGGCGGACCATGCCGAGCGAGGAGTTGTTAATCAGCGCCACCTTGATCGGGATGTCGTTCAAGGCGCAGGTTGCCAACTCCTGGTTCGTCATCTGGAAGCACCCATCGCCGTCAATCGCCCAGACCTCGCGGCCTGGCTCGGCGACCTTCGCACCCATCGCGGCTGGAACCGAGTATCCCATCGTGCCGAGACCACCGGAGTTCAGCCAGGCGCGTGGCCGCTCATACTTGATGAACTGCGCCGCCCACATCTGGTGCTGGCCCACTCCCGAGACGTAGGTGGCATCCGGGCCCGCCATGTCGCCGAGGCGCTGGATCACGTACTGCGGGGCCATCAGCCCATCTTCGGTGGGCGTCCAGCCGAGCGGGTAGGTCTCACGCAGGGTGTCGAGGTACTGCCACCACGCGCCGAGATCCGGCTTGCCGTGCTGCTCATGTGCATGCGCCAACGCGGCCACGAGGGCGGCTGCGGTGAGCTTCAGATCGCCCACGATCGGCACGTCCACGCGGCGGACCTTGCCGATCTCGGCCGGGTCGATGTCCGCATGAACGATGATCGCGTGGGGGGCGAAGCTCTTCAGATCACCGGTGACACGGTCATCGAACCGCGCACCGAGGGCGATGATCAGGTCCGCGCGCTGCAGCGCGGCGACCGCCGAGACTGAGCCGTGCATGCCGGGCATTCCGCAGTGTTGCGGGTGCGAATCCGGAACCGCACCGCGCGCCATCAGGGTGGTGACCACGGCAGCGCCCGACACGTTCGCGAGCTGGGTTAGCTCGGCGCTGGCGCCTGCACGAATGGCTCCGCCACCGATGTAGAGGGCCGGGCGGGAGGCCGTGGCAAGGAGCCGCGCGGCCTCACGGATCTGGCGCTGGTGAGGCTTGAGGGTGGGCCGATATCCCGGCAGCGAGATCCGCGGCGGCCACGAGTAGTCCATCATGGCGGCCTGCGCGGATTTCGCGATGTCCACCAGAACCGGACCGGGGCGTCCGGTCGAGGCTATGTGGTACGCCTCGGCGATGCGCGCAGGGATGTCCTGCGGGTCCGTCACCAGGAAGGAATGCTTCGTGAGAGGCATCGTGGCTCCCACGATGTCCGCCTCCTGGAACGCGTCCGTACCGATCGCCGGGGCGTTCACCTGGCCGGTGATCGCGACCATCGGGACCGAATCCATGTTGGCGTCCGCCAACGGGGTCACCAGGTTGGTTGCGCCGGGCCCGGAGGTAGCGATGCACACTCCGGGGCGTCCGCTCACCGCCCCGTAACCTTCGGCCGCATGCCCCGCACCCTGCTCATGCCGCACGAGGATGTGCCGAAGCTTCGTGGAGGCGAAGAGTGGATCGTAGGTGGGAAGGATTGCGCCTCCGGGAAGGCCGAAGACTACATCTACGCCGAGCTCCTCGAGGGATCGCACGATTGACTGAGCACCAGTCATCCGCTCGGTTGTACCGCCGCGTGCAGCGTCCGCTGCTGCGCCATTCTGGACGGTCATCGCAGTCCTCCGTTCTCGAACATGAAAAGACCCCCGCCGGGGCGAGGGTACACAGCGTGGAGCATCTCTATCTCTCCGACGCCGTGCGCCGGATAATTACTCGTTGCCGCATGTTCAGAAGCCTACGCAGGGGCCTGTTGGCACGCGACGCCGTCTCACATGGTGGTCCACGGACTACCCGTGTGACCACCATGTGGGCAATCTGCTGGTTTAGAAGGCGTTGGGATTGACCACTCGGATGATCTCGGAGTCATCGGACTCATCCGGCAACTGAGCGGCAGCCCGCATCATCTCCTGCTCAGCTGCGGCTGCCACTGGTGTCGCAATAGCGGACTCCCGCGCAATCTCGAGTGCCACGGAGAGCTCATTCGAGGTGACCGCGAGCCTGTTCTCCGCCGGCGGCTTGGCTCCTTCGATCACGTCCCGCATTCGCGGGCCGCGATCACGCACCATGAACGAGGACGCACTGCCCAACGAGAGCGCGGTCTGGATGGCGGCCACGTCAAGCCCGAGCGCGGTTCCCAGCGCCAGTGCCTCGGCAACCCCAGCAAGGTTCACGGCAGCGAGCAACTGGTTGACTGCCTTCATTGCCTGGCCGTCTCCTGCCTGGGACCCGGCCATGATGATCGGATCGGCAAGATGAGCGAGCACTGGACGAACCGCCTCCACGGCCTGCGGCGGGCCGCCAATGGTGGCAAGTAGCCCGCCCGCGAGCGCCTGGTGAATTCCTCCGCTCATGGGGGCGTCCACGAGATGCACACCCTTCTTCGCGAGAGCCTCTGAGGCATGCCGTACCTCGTCGATCCCAATCGCCGTGACCACCACCACGATCGAACCTGGCTTCAGGACATCGACGATGCCATGTGGGCCGCCCAGGACATCATCGAGCGCCTCCGCCCCGCGCACGGCGATAATCACGCAATCGGATTCCTTGGCGGCTTCCTGCGAGTTGATGGCTACGGTCAGATTGGCCTGGCTTGCCTTCACTCGCACGGCCGGATCGACGTCGTACACCTCCACGGGGAACGACTGGGAGAGGCGCTGTGCGAGCGGCATACCTCGCGAACCCAACCCGAGGACCGCCACACGCGTCACATTCGTGGGTGCGTGAGCGGTCGAGGTGCTGACAATGCGCGCGGGCGGAACGATCCCTGAGAGCTTGTCAACAACATCGGCGAGTGACTCATCGTTGCCCACTCCCCCGGCGTAGACAACGAACGGGACTCCCTTCGCGACGCCCACGAGCGGCTGCCAGAGGGACACGATCCCGTCCAGCATTGGACCGCGCACCAGCGAGCGCCGCACGCCGAGCGCCTGTGCCACGTACTGGACCACGGAGCCTCCCCGCGCCACCACAAACGAAAGCTCGGCGCGCTTGGCGATCTGGTAGCAGACCTCGTTGACGGCGCGGGCGATGCGCGGATCGAGGGAGAAGTCCCCCTTCGCATCCCCGTCGAGTTCCATCTGCGACAGCCGCACCATCACATTCCCGAACTGGAGCCCATCCACCGCCTGCTGTACCACCTGCTCGATGAGCCCATCGCGCCGGGAATCGAGGAGAGCCGGCACCGCGAGGTGGACTTCCCTGATGGGACGACGCGCCTCCAGCGCGCGCACCTGGCGGCGTGTCAGCGAGTTTGGCGTGCCGACCACGATGAGTCCATTTCCCTCAGGGATGTCCCCTTCGGCCTGGATCGCCTGGATGTCCTCCACCGAGAGCGGAGCTGCCACCTCTTGACCGACGACCGCACGGACGAACGGTGGGGCGGTGCGGAGGATGAAACGCTTCCCGTTGCTCCTCGCGATGAACAGACCAATCGCGATCGAGCGAAGATCCTCCTCGGTGACGGCATCCACCACGAAAGGTTCGGCGTGCCGGGCGTTCATCAGCACGGCCGCGACGGCGTCCGGGCTGGTTCGTACCACCTCAAGCGGGATGGATGCCACATGATCGGCGCTGTATCGGCCGCGCGAACGCTCGGCAACCCACCCGGCCAGATCAGAACGGCTGTACGGGAACCGTGGCTCCTTTGCGAATCGCGTTTCACCCACGGGAAGGTAATCCCCGGGCCACTGCTCCACGTAGTGCGTTCCGCCAACCGTGATTCTGCCTGCCTCCGGGAACGCGGGCACGATCACGATGCCGTCCACCGGGTGCGCCGTTGAACTCTCGAGGAGATTGACTGCGATATCCACGTCGAGCGGGAAATGCCCGCGCAGGGACGAATCGGAGCGGATGAGGAATGTGACCACTTTGCCCCGTTCCTTCGCGGCCTCGAGGACACTGCTGACCACCTCGAGCATCCGGTGCTCGGCGGCCTTCGCGTCCAACGCGCGCGTGTTCGTCACGATGTAGAACACGGGGTGGTCGCCATCCATCGCCCACGCGATCTGGTCCTCAGACCACGCAGTGAGGACCGGAACATCAACCATCGACTGGCCACCGGTGGGGTGATCGTCGATCACGACCACGTGATCGGCATGAGTGTCGCTCCGGGCCTCCCTCACATCTGCGGCGGTCAATGGAAGTGGCGCAGGGTATCCATCCATGAGTTGCTGAAGATCCACGATTCTCTCCCTTTTCAACGGATGCTCGGATACTAGAATGCCATGCTTCGCCCGCGGAAATCTGGGACCATCTGGTGAAGAGGAGTGGCCGCGCTCACAAGGCCGGAAGGCCCAGAGAAATGGCATTTGAATGCGGCATCCTTGACCTGTCGAAAGGTGACCTTATGCAGCCGGTCTTTGAGTTCCTCGCGAACCAGCCCCTCATCTACCTCTTCCTCCTTCTCGGAATCGGCATGGCCTTCGGCCACATGAAGGTGGAGGGGCTCTCGCGCCGGGGCGCAGCGGTTCGGGTACGCGCGGTCATCCTCCCCGCCGCCGGGCTGACATACGGAACGGAACTCCTGATCCCCCACGACGTGGGCACGTTCGGCCTCGTCATCTTCGCCTTCGCGATCGGGATCGTCTCGGGGCCATCGTTCTTCCACACGATGAGGAACTCCCTCAACGTGATCCTGCTGCTGATTCTCACACTCGCCGTTGGCGCGGGAATCGCGTTCGGGCTCGGCAGGCTGCTGGGCATGGACCACGCGTTGATCGCCGGCACGTATGCCGGCGCGCTCACGAACACGCCAGCGCTTGCGGCGGCTGGAGCTGCCAGCGGGAATGCCCCACTGGCGACGGTGGGCTATTCGATCTCCTACATCTGGGGCGTCCTCGGCATGCTCCTGTTCTCGGCGCTCTCGCTCAACTACGGAAAGAACGACACGGACAAGCCGTCCCCCCTCATCAACCGCACGATCCGCGTGGAGATGGATACCAGGCCCACCATCGAATCGTTGCAGGCTCAGCTCGGCACGGGACTACAGTTTTCGCGCCTGCGCCGCGGCGAGGATGGCCCGATCACTCAGCCAAAGGCCACGGACGTGCTGTTCCGGGAGGATCTCCTCACCGTGGTGGGGCCTAATGCCGATGTCGATGCGGCAATCCAGCTGATCGGTCACATGTCCTCACACTCACTTCTCGCCGATCGGCGATACCTCGACTTCCGCCGCGTGACCGTCTCTAACCCGAAGCTGGCGGGCCGCACCCTGGCCGAACTGGGCCTCGAGGACCGGTTCGGGGCAACGATCTCTCGTGTGCGACGCGGGGACGTGGACATGGTGGGTGAAGGAAGCGTGACGCTCCTGCTCGGTGACCGCGCCCGGATCGTGGCGCCCACGGCGCGTATGGATGAGATCTCGAAGTACTTCGGAGACTCCTCGCGTGGCCTCTCGGACATCAACCCCATCGCCTTCGGTCTCGGGATGGCGCTCGGCCTACTCATTGGACAGATCCCGATCCCGATGCCGGGCGGTGGCACGTTCGCGATCGGTTCGGCCGCTGGCGCCCTGATCGTGGGCCTCGTGATGGGCCGTCTGGGACGCATCGGAAAGTTCCGCACCGCGCTCCCCCACACGGCCTGCAACGTGCTCTCCGAAATCGGTCTTCTTCTGTTCCTCGCGTACGCAGGCGCTAACGCCGGCACGCAGATCATGACGGCATTCACCTCGGGTGCGTGGGTTGGAATTCTAATTCTCGGCTTCGCCATCACGACAACTGTGGGGCTTGGCCTCTACCTCTCGATGCGGTACGTGGTGAAGCTTGGTGGGACGAAGCTTTCCGGACTGATTGCAGGTGCCCAGACGCAGCCTGCCGTATTGGCGTTCGCCAACAACCGCACCAACGGCGACCCGCGCGTGGCACTTGGCTATGCGATGGTCTACCCGGTGGCGATGATCCTGAAGATCCTGATCGCCCAGATCCTCGGCTCGTTCTAGCGCCTACCGGCCGCGTGGACCACCAGCCAGGTGGCCAGCGCCGAACACGCGGCCTGCGCGAGCGTGAGTTGCCACGTGGCGGTTGAGAGCAGCACAGCGATCCAGGTGGGGATGAGCGCGAAGACGGCCAGGTCAATCCCTGTGCCGAACACCTGGGCCGCATCGGCGGGGAACGCCCCCATCGGCGTGGGCACCACCACTCCAGATAGCTGCCGCTGCTCTCGATACGCGCCGCGGAGCGCCGCTGCCGCCCATACGGGGGCGCCAATGAGCCCCAACAACGCGAAGCCCGTGAGCTCACCTGCTCTGAGACCGATGATCGCCGTCATCGCCGTGGCCGCGATCGCCATTGCGGCACTTGGCAGGATGAGACGCGCCGCTCTCGTCCGCGCAGCCGAGAGCGGCAGCAGAGAATCGAGCGCTGGAGACAATTGGGCGCGCCGAGGGCCCTCGGCGGTGGCCAGCGCGGCACCATATCCGGCCACAATCAGCACGAGTACGGTCACTACCGGCGAGTAGACGCTCAGCGAGGCTGTGATCACCACGGCAGCGACGGCCACGGCGATCTGGGCGAGGTGACGAGGAGAGCGCGCCAGTCGCGTGGTGTCTGCCGCCGCGATGGCGCGCATCGGACCGCGCACGCGTACGAACGAGAGAGAGTGCCGCGAGGTCCTCCGAGCGGGCCGTTCGAGCGCGCGCGAGAACTCCCGCGCGTTCAGCTCGAGAACTGCACTCCCCAGTTGCCCCGCCGTGCGCGCGGCGCGTGCGAGATCGCCGTCGTGAATTCGTGGCAACGCCCGAAGCGCGCCCAGCGCAGACACACCGAGCGTGAGGGCGAGCAGAACTGCGACGGCGACGAGCAGATCACTCGAGAGCGTCGGCGCCGGGATCGGTGCCGTCACCAGGACCACCCCGACGACGGGCACCACGGCCACCAACACATCTGGCCAGAGCGAATCTCGCCGGGAGGGCTGCCGGAGCACCAGGAGGCTCACAGCGGCAGTGGACAGTAGCGAGGCGGAAACGATCGTGGTTACGACGGGCATTGCGAGCCCCACAGAGAGCAGGAGACCAATGGCCCCACCGGCAGCGGCAGCGACCCCCCACCGCATCCACAGCACGGGCGCGAGCAGACCAGCACGATCCTCGAGGCTCGGCAGCCACCATCTTGATTGGGCGGAGGTGAGCGCCACGGGACCGATCCTGCTCATCAGTGCCACGAGCAGTGACAGCGCCCAGGCGCACCCGATCACCACCAGCCACTCCGGATCGAGCCGCAGTGGAGCGGCGGAGCCGGGTGCTTCCGAGGCGCGCTGCAACGGGATCCACAGCATGGCTATCAGGATCACGACCCCGAGTAAGGCGTTGTAGATGTCCGCCGTGAGATCGCCCCAAGTGCCGGATGCGTTGCGGTTGATCAGGAGCCGCGTGAGCCGCCGCAGACTCATCACTCCTCCAATGCCGCAGCCGCTTCTGAGGGCGTCACGATTGCGGCGGAGCCGTCCTCCCGGATTAGGAGCGCCGTATCTGCCACGGTCCGAATCATCTCGGTATCGTGGCACGCCAGAATCACCGCACCTTCGTGTGATGTCTCCTCGACCAAGAGCGCTGCGAGCTCGCGTCGCATCGACAGGTCGAGCCGCTGCTCCGGCTCGTCGAGAATCAAGAGAGACCGCGGACGCGCGAACGCCGAGGCAAGAAGAAAGCGCCGGCGTTGCCCCGAGGACAGGCTCCCTGGGAAGCGGTCAGCAAGGGAGCCGATCCCGAAGGTCTCAAGGACGCCGTCGATCACCTCGGCAGCGTGGGGAACGCGATGACCCGCGGTCACCAGGCGTAAGTGCTCGGCAACAGTCAACGAGGGGAAGAAAGCGTCATCGTCGAACACTGTTGCGACGGCTGCGCGGAAATCCACAGCCCGTTCGTCGAGTGGTGCGCCCAGAACTGAAACATCACCCGAGAGCGGCTCGAGGACTCCAACAAGCGTCCGAAGCAAAGTCGACTTGCCCGCGCCGTTGGGCCCAACCACGGCCAGCGCATGCCCCGGCTGCACTGAGAAAGTGATTGGGGCACACACGGGCGCATCGCTGTAGCCGATTACGAGGTTCTCGGCGGCGATCATGTGGCCGTGTGGTCCCTTGCCGGTGCGGTGTGCCGGTACTGCTGGCCGGCGGCGTATGTGGCGACGATCGCAGGCGTGAGGCCATCTTCGGCCACGATCTCGGAGAGCATCCGGGCCGAGGGCTTCACCGTGCGAATCTGCGTCTCGTAATCGTTGTGGACGAGACCGAACCTCGGAACTTCGCCCTCAGACCACTCCCAGTTGTCGACAAAGCACCAGTGGTAGTACCGCTCGATCGGAACGTCCGATCGCAGGATCGCTGCGAGGTGCTCGGCAATAAACCGCGGGCGGAATGACTCCAAGTGGTCTCCGTCGCCGTTATCCGCCGTTCCATTCTCAGTGATCCAGACGGGGACGCCGAGCTGTTCATGCAACGTGCGCGCGGTGTTGACCAGGCCCTCGGGATAGATCTCCCAGCCCAGATCGCTCAGCGGGACATCATCGAACGTACCGTCCGAAGGGCCCGTGACAGCGGTGCGGGAGTAATAGTTCAAGCCGATCACATCCACGTACCGGCCCACTGGCACAGGAGAGGAACCAAGCAGCGCCGGGAACCGTCCCTGCCCGAATGCGCCGGCAAGCGCGTCCTGAAATGCCCATCGATCGAAGCGCGTGAACGCACGATGCACCACGTTACCCGGATGCTTCGGAGCGAACTCGCGCAGATGGTGCGCAATAGTGACGGTTGCCTCTGGTTGCAGATCGTGGATCGCCCGATACGCGAACAGATGACCGACTGCCATATGGCGCAGCACAAGGCGCAGATTCCTTGGGGACACGGCTCCCGGAGGGCCTTCACGGAACAAATGCGCCTGGGTTGCGTACACGTTGGGTTCGTTGATCGTCACCCACTCGCTGACGAGATCCCGGAGCGCACTGACGGCGACCCGCACATACTTCACGAACGCATTCACTGTCGCAGGATTGGTCCACTCACCCATCTGCTGAAGCCACAGCGGATTACTGAAGTGATGCAACGTCACCAACGGACGGATACCTTTGTCTCGCAGATCACCGATCTCTTCGCGGTAGCGATCGAGCGCCTGCGTCGAATACTCCCCCGGCGCTGGCTCGATCCGAGACCATTCGAGACCAATTCGCGCAATCGGATATCCGAGATCGGCCATCAGCGCATTGTCCTCGCGCCACCGATTCCAATGATCGTTCGCGCGCTCAGGCGACGATCCGTCCGCGACATTGCCGGGAACCTGCGCCCATTGCCACCAATTGTTGTTCCGGTCTCCGCCCTCGATCTGTGTCGCAGCAGATGCCGTGCCCACAAGAAGTCCATTCAAAGGCAAAGGTCGCTCAAGGCTGAAGTCCATGCCCCAACTCTAACTGCCACGTGAACGGAACTATCCGTATACACAGAAGAGGGCCCCCCCCAACCGGGGGCCCCCCCCCGGGGCCCCCCAGCAAACCACCCACCCGG
>JAKDIE010000145.1 GCA_030450655.1 Ruaniaceae bacterium | reverse complement strand
CGCCAAGGGGCTCACCACCGTGGGCGGCGCGATCGCCTGCACGGGTGTGCAGAGCGCGTTCCCGGACAAGCCCGCGGTTGCATAGGCTGGGATCACTCGTTGAGTTCGTTGATGCGATAGACGCGTCTATCGCATCGATTGGCTCAGGTTTCTCCTCGATCCGAAAGGCGTTGCCGTGCCGTCCGCACTTTTCACCCCGTTCACGTTGGGATCCGTCACCGCCCGAAACCGCGTGTGGGTCTCGCCGATGTGCCAGTACTCCGTGGAGGAGCGCGACGGCGTCCCCACGCACTGGCATCTCGTTCACCTCGGCTCGTTCGCCCGTGGGGGAGCGGGCCTGGTGATGACCGAGGCGACCGCGGTGGTCCCCGAGGGTCGCATCTCGGCCTGGGACACCGGCATCTGGAACGAGGCGCAGGCGGAGGCCTGGCGCCCCATTGCGGCGTTCATCCGGTCCCAAGGCGCGATCCCCGCCATGCAACTCGCCCATGCGGGGCGTAAGGCCTCGACGTGGCGTGATTGGTCCGGATCCGGGTCCCTCCCGATCAGTGAGGGCGGCTGGCAGACCGTGGCGCCCACGGCGGAGGCGTTCTGGACGTACGACCCTCCGCGTGCGCTTACCGCCGCGGAGATCGCCGGCGTGGTTCGCTCGTTTGCCGCGGCGGCGCGCCGCGCGGTCGAGGCGGGGTTTGAGGTGGTGGAGATTCACGCCGCCCATGGCTACCTGATCCACCAGTTCCTTTCGCCCCTGGCCAACTCGCGCGAGGACGAGTGGGGCGGCAGCTTGGAGAATCGTGCGCGGTTCTTCATGGAGGTGCTACGGGCCGTGCTGGCGGCGGTGGAGGTTCCGGTGGTTGTGCGCGTCTCGGCGACCGATTGGGTGGAGCCGGATGGCCTCACCCTCGCGGAGACCGTCACCGTGGCGCAGTGGGCGCGGGAGGCGGGTGCGGACCTCTACGATGTTTCGACCGGGGGAGTGGCCCCTGGGATCAAGATCCCCACGGCGCCGAGCTACCAGGTCCCGTTCGCCACAGCGATCCGGGAGGGGAACGGGATCCCGGTGGGCGCCGTCGGGCAGATCACGAACGCGGTGCAGGCTGAGGAGATCGTGTTCTCGGGTGCGGCCGATGTGGTCTTCGTTGCCCGGCAGTTCCTGCGCGATCCGCACCTGCCGTTGCGGTGGGCCCACGAGCTCGGTGCCGAGATCGAGTGGCCGGCGCCGTATCGGAGGGCCTCCCGCTGGGTCTGAGCGATGAGCGCCGTCATGCCGCGTGCGAGGTGGCGAGAACATGACAGTGGGGCTGGATCTCCGGGAGGGAGAGATCCAGCCCCACTATCGCGTGCGGCCCTCAGGCCGCGGGCAACCTGGCTAGGCCTTCTTGTGCTTGATCACACGGCGTGTGACGAGCGCGGCCCCTCCAAGGACGAGGACGCCGATTGCGGCGCTCACTCCCCAAAGGATGAACTGCCAGGTGGGCGGCGTGAAGTCCACAACCGCTCCGGGTACGAGCCCGTTCATGGCGTTGGAGTTCGCCACGGTGAACAGGACGTTGTGCGTCGCATTGCGCATGTCGCTGACCGCCTGGGCCGATGTCGTGTCGTAGAAGGACTTCGACGGCGCCATGGTCAGGGTGAGGTCAGTACCTGCGTAGATCGACTGGTTCGGGTTCATGTACGGGTACAGGTTGAAGTCCGAGATCACGAAGCCCTCGAAACCCCATTCGCCGCGCAGAACGTCAGTCTGCAACGGGCGCGATCCACCGGCCCACACGGCACCGATACGGTTGAACGAGCTCATGACGGCGGAAGAGCCGACTGCCGCTTCCGACCAGGTGCCCTGGTCATCGCTGATGTACGGAACCGGCATCTCGACCGACTTCACGGCCATCTCGAAGGGCTTCAGGTAGATCTCGCGGATGGTCTGCTCGTTCGCGAAGGTCGCGATTCCGTTGTCCACGCGGCTGTCTTCTTGATCGTTCAGCGCGAAGTGCTTGTGCGTGGTGTAGAGACCGAACTGAGCCGCTCCGTTCGACGCTGCCCCGGCCATGACACCGGAGAGGACCGGGTCCTCCGAGTAGTACTCGAAGTTGCGGCCCGCGAACGGCGAGCGGTGGAGGTTCATCGCCGGTGCGTACCAGCCGGAGACCTCTTTGAAGATCGACTCGTTACCGACCATCGTTCCCATCGCGTTCGCCATATCGCCATTCCACGTCTGAGCGATCAGGTACTGCGAGGGGTACGCCACGCCGTTGATGGAGGCGTTGAGGAACGAGGAGAATCCGGCAGGACCGTCAAGCTCCGTTGTCGGCGGCTTTGCGATCGACGGGATCGCCGTCGTCTGGTAGGCGCCGTTCAACAGCATTGACTGCATCTCGGAGACGGTCAGCGAATCGAGGAGTTCGTCCCACTTGGGATCGTCGATGGGTAGACCGCGCAGGTCGATCAGCGTCAGATCGCTATCCTGCCCAGTGACAGGCATTTCCGCGTCCGATGCCGCGGCAACGCCCTCGTGATCCCACGCCGCGAAGCCTGCGGCGATCTCATCGCTTGCGATGAATAGGTCCGGTGTGGGGGCGGTCGGGAATGTCCCAGCGAAGTCCGCACGCGAGGTGTTCAGGACCTTGCCCTCGGTGGGCGTGTCAGAGAAGACCGCGGAGACGTCGTCGAAGCGGTTCGTGACTTCGCCTGCGTCCGATGCGCGAGCGTTATCGCCCGAATAGACCACCTCGGAGTCCACGGTGTACGTGATCGGCTCCACGCCGTCGGCCAGGTTGTGAGAGTCCGTCTGGACGCGCAGCTCGTAGTCTCCGGCCTCGAGCACGTAAGACTGGGCGTTCTCGTAGTCGTAGGACGCCATGTCCTCGACGGCGAGGGTGAGGGTGACGGTCTCGGAGGCACCCGGTGCGAGCACATCCGTCTTCGCGAACGTTCCAAGGACCACCTCGGACTTCTCGATGCCACCCGGCGTGTACGGCGCCGAGTAGTACAGCTCGACGACGTCCTTGCCTGCAATTTCACCGGTGTTGGTCACTGCCACGTCCACGGAAATCTCGCCATCCACGGGCCCGAGGTCCGAACCTGTGACCTCCCACTCGAAGGACGAGTAGCTCAGGCCGTATCCGAACGGGTAGATCACGGCGTCGTCGTAATCGATGAAGCCCTCGACGGCGGCCGTCTCGTAGTAGCGGTAGCCGTAGTAGATGCCCTCTTGGTAGTTCAGGAAGGGCGCGTTCGCCGTGACGTTCGCGTTCGATGCGGCCGATTCGAGGGTCGAGACCGGGAAGCTGACGTCCACGTTCTCGAAGATGAAGGTGCCGAAGTTTACGAAGGTCGGGTCCGCGGTAAAGTCGCGTGACCACAGGCCAACGGTCCGGCCCGACGGGTTCACGTCACCGGTGAGGACGTCTCCTACGGCCGCGAAGCCGGTGGCGCCACCGGAACCGATGAGGAGAACGGCGTCCACGTCAGGATTGTCTTCGACCGGACCCATCTCCATCGTGGTGGAGGCATTGACGAGGACCACAACGGTCTCGAAGTTCTCGGTGGCGAGATCGATGAGATCGAGCTCGTCCTTGTTCAACTCCAGCTGGTGCTGGCCTTCGGTGTAGTTGTCATCCCACGCGGACATGTCGCGAGTGAGGTCTCCGCCTTCGCCGCCGGGGCGGCCGATGTAGATGAGGGCGGCGTCGTTGTACTGCGCGAAGGAGGATGAAACGGCCTCGTAGCCTGAGGCGGGCATCTCGCCGATGTAGTACGTGGAGACGTCCGGCAGGTCCATCTCGATGTGGCCGCGCGGGTTCTCAGCCGCGTGCGCCGCGATGGCATCGTACACAGTCTCGTTGATCACGAACCCGGCGTCTTCGAGGCCCTGCCGCGCGGTGACGGCGGTGGTGGTGTCCACCGAGCCGGAGCCGGCGCCCCCGAACACCGGATCGGCGGCAGAACGGCCGAGCATCGTCACGTTCGCGCCGGGAGCAAGTGGCAGCGCGTCAGGAGAGTTCTTCGCCAACACGATTCCCTCTGCGGCGACTTCTTGCACGACTTCCCGGGCAGCGTCGTTCACTTCCTCGATCGAACCGAACTCCGACTTGTAGTACTGGCTGTCCCACCCCGCAGCGGCCTCCGGGTTCACAACCGTGTACTCGCCGTATCCCCCGAGCTTCGGGAACTGGGACGCAATCCAGCCGAAGGCCGAGCTGACAGCGATATTGGCGACGATGACAAGCACGCCGAAGACCGCCAGGATCGGTACCCATATTCCAAGGAATTTCTTGTTTGACATCGGCGTCTTCACTTTCGCCGCGTTCTTTGCGTTCATGGACGTTTTCTCCTCCTCCACAGGCCGTCATCGGCCTGCAATCGCACCTCATGTGAGCTGATCTCGTTCGGGGCCTTCCTCGGTCTCGAGCGCAGATACTCCCACCTGTGAGCCTATGTGAGCCGCGCGCGGCCGCGATGGGGCCGCGCATGATCGGTCACTTTTTGAGCATAGATGGTGATAGTCGAGCGGTGGTGTGACTCGGTGGTCCGCTCGGACGTTCGATGGGGTGCCGATCGTGCGCCGAAAGTGACCAGTTGTGCGTCAGTACACATTTTGTGACGCTGTGCCTCCTAGTCTGGCAATGCGAGCGTTCTCCGCGATGAGGGTTCGGCCAGTGGCTGTGACAACGATGTTGACTCAAAATCGTCCCCATGCAGAGACCGACGCTCGGCCATTCGAGGAAGGATTGGCCGATCACACACGAGTGAGGGAAATCGATGAAGAGACCACACATTGTTCGCGGCATGGCTTTGGCCGCGGCTGTCGCCGTGGTGCTGAGCGCATGCTCGGGCACACCGGAGGGCACGAGTACTGACGAACCAACGGCCGAGGAAACCGCGGCCGGGGTTGATGGGGGTGAGAACTCCTATTCGACGCGCGAGGTGACCGATGGCACCACAACGTTCGTGCTGGTGGACAACCCCGGCGACGGCCCGAA
>JAKDIE010000144.1 GCA_030450655.1 Ruaniaceae bacterium | reverse complement strand
GGCGCCCACGATCGCCGTCGACCGTCCCACCCTCATCAACGAGGATCTCGCGGCGCCTCAGCCGGAAATCACGGACACGATCGTGCGGCGTACGAGTCTCCTGCGCCCGGAGGCTCCCGAACAGAACACCTCGGCTCTCCCGTTGCCCACACCCGTTCCTGTCGCCGCAGAGGATCCATATCCGGATTACGCCCAGTATGAGAAGGCTCCCTCGCGCGCCGGAGCCCACTGGTGGAGTGCACTTTCGATCCTGATCCTCACGCCTGTCGCCTGGTATCTTCTCACCGACGCCGGAGCCCGTCTCACGCTCGCATCGAATGCCCCGTGGGAGACCGGGGTGCTCAACTACGCTGCGCTCATCGAGTTTGTGGCGGGCCTCGTAGTACTCCTGTTCGTCATTCTCGCGTTGCGTGGCTCCTCCCTCGGCGCGTGGATTACCGGACCACTGCTCGTGCTTGGCGGTGCGACCTTCCTGGCCATCCCCGCGCAACTCCGGGACTTCCTCGACCCCTACCTCGAGGCGCTCACGAACTACAATGCGTTCGGCGCGAATCTGGCACACCACCTGATCGCGGACGGATCCACGGGACGTTTCGTCATCGCCGGAGTCGCGTTGATTGCCGCCGGATTCGTTTCGCACGGCGCGCGGCGTCACGGTCAACGGCAGCAACGCATCGAGGATGAGCTCGCCCGCCGCGGCATCTAGCGTCCGTCGCCTCCCGTCTCAGAGCCTGTTTCGCGCGGCTCCCGCGCAACACGTGCGCAGATGGCGTGCCCTGGATCACAGGGCGTGACAAGATGGCACCACTGCAACTCGACAAACTAAGGACAACCTGTGGACCAGAATGTGATCGCCTCGGTGCCGCTATTCTCTGCGCTCGAGCCCGAGGACCAGGCCCAACTCTTTGCAATGATGAGTACGGTGAGCTTCCGCAGGGGAGAGAAGCTCTTCAACGAGGGGGATCCCGGCAACTGCCTCTACCTCCTTGTGGACGGCAAGGTGAAGCTCGGCCACACCTCATCAGACGGCCGCGAGAACCTGATCGCGATTCTTGGACCGGGCGAAATGATTGGGGAGTTGACCCTGTTCGATCCGGGGCCACGATCCGGAACCGCAACCGCAGTGGCTCCCACCGAGATGCTGCAACTCGATCACCTATCGCTGATGGAGTTCCTCGACACGCGGCCAGAGTTGGCCAAGCACATGCTGAAGGCCCTCGCGCAGCGCCTGCGCCGCACGAACACCGCCCTCGCGGATCTCGTGTTCTCGGATGTTCCTGGCCGTGTGGCGAAGGCCGTGCTCGATCTGGCGGACCGTTTCGGCACACAGTCCCCCGATGGGACCATCCACGTGCCTCATGAGTTGACGCAGGAAGAACTCGCACAGTTGGTGGGAGCGTCCCGCGAGACCGTCAACAAGTCACTCGCCGAGTTCGTTTCGCGCGGCTGGATCAGGCTTGAAGGCCGCGGCGTGCACCTGCTTGACGTCGATCGGATTCGCCGCCGGGCCCGGTAGGGCGCGGTTACGGTCTCCGCGCGTTTCGCCTCAAACGATCTCGGCAATAACTTCCACCTCGACGGGAACGCCAAGTGGTAATGCCGCGCACCCCACCGCCGAACGCGCGTGCGGTGTTCCGAAGATCTCGGTGAGGACCTCGGACGCGCCGTTGGCAACGCCGGGCTGACCGGTGAAGTCCGGCGTGGAGGCAACGAATACGGTCACCTTCACAATGCGTGCAATGTGATCGATCCCGCCGGCAACGCTCGCGGCTGCGGCGAGCGCATTGAGCGCGGCGATGCGCGCCCCCGCCGCGGCCTCTGCGGCACCCACCGTGGCCCCAACTGTCCCGGTCACCGTGAGCTCTCCGCCCGCAATCGGCAATTGGCCGGACGTGTAGACGTATGTGCCCGCCCGAACCGCTGGCACGTACGCGGCGACGGGCGCCGCGACCGCAGGAAGTTCGATTCCGAGATCGGCGAGCCGCTGCGAAACGCTCATGCGAGGGGTCGCTTCATGTACGCCACGAGCCCCTGGCCGTCCGGATTGGGGACGACCTGGATGAGCTCCCAGCCGTCCTCACCCCACATATCGAGGATCTGCTTAGTGTTGTGAATGATCAGAGGTACCGTGCTGTATTCCCACTTCGTCATGAGAACAGGGTAGCCGGGAGTTACCTGACGGACACGTCGATGACCTCGACAACGGTGCGTTTGGTCCGTGTGATGATGCGCGGGACGGAAGGTTCGCGGATGTTCGCGGCCGATGGATCATCGCTCGCGATCCATCCCGACCAATCTGTCACGTTCGGGTACTGGCGGATCAGAGCGCGCCGCTCCCGTTCAGTGAGGCCACCCCACACTCCGAATGAGGCACCGGATTCGAGGGCGTCCGCGAGGCACTGTAACCGTACCTCGCATCGGAAACAGCGCACTCGCGCCTCGCGTTGCGCGGCTCCGCGCACGAAGAGCGAATCCGGCGGTTCATTGGCGCACGCGGCTCGTGCTGCCCATGACTGGTCTTCATTGACATCCATGGTTCCTCCAGAACTGTGACGTTCCTCTCGAACATTACCCTCACTAGCGCGGTAGACGCAAAGACGCCTGAAGCCCCTCCGTGCCCATCCGCGTAGCACCGGTCACATCGCTGTCCCGATGTTCACTTGCGGGGTGCGACATCGTACCCTTGATGCATGTCATCTCGTCACAACGGCCGCGCCCTGGGCCCCTTTCAGGCCCTGGCAATGCTGCTCGCGTTCCTGCTCGCGTCCGTCACGGGTGGCATCCTGCTCGCGGGACTCGCCGTTCCCGCCGTCACTGCTGCGGGTTCGGTCTCCAACGCGACCACAGGCATTTTCGACGAAGCCCCGGAGGGATTCGAGATCGAAGAGCCCTCCCAACTCTCCACGATGTACGCGGCCGATGGCAGCGTGATGGCGAGTTTCTACGCCAACCTGCGCATCGTCGTCTCGAGCGAGGAAATCTCGCAGTACATCAAAGATGCGACTGTTGCCATCGAAGACCGGCGCTTCTTCGATCACAACGGAGTCGACGTCGAGGGTCTCGCCAGAGCATTCGTGTTCAACATGTTCACGGGCACCAGTCAGGGTGCCTCCACTCTCACTCAGCAATACGTCAAGAATGTGAAACTGGAAGAGTCGCGCGTCAAGGATGATCCGCTGCTGATGGACGAAGCAACACGGCAGACGTACGGAAGAAAGCTTGAAGAGGCGCGTCTGGCAATCTCTGTGGAGAAGATCTACTCGAAGGACCAAATCCTCACCGGCTACCTCAACCTCGCCCAGTACGGAACGAAAGTGTGGGGAGTCGAAGCCGCCGCTCAACGCTATTTCGGGGTCACCGCGGCCGAAGTGTCGCTTTCTCAGGCAGCCCTCCTGGCAGCTATCCCGCAAGCCCCCGCCAAGTGGGATCCCACTGTGGACCCGGCTGGCGCGCAGCAGCGCCGGGACGCGGTGCTCGGAGACATGCTCGAACTGGGCATGATCACCTCCGCCGAGCACGACGAGGCTGTCGCCATTAGCGTCGTGGACCTCCTCTCCGTCCACGATCGTGTGTCCGGTTGCGACACCACCGGCAACATGGCGTACTTCTGCCAGTACGTGGTCAGCGAGATCCTCCAGAACCCCGCATACGGCGAGACCGCCGAGGACCGCCACACCTTCCTGTACCGCACGGGGCTACAGATCTACACGACCATCGACCCGTACCGCCAGGAGGCCGCGTTCGCCTCAATCACCGGCACGGTGCCGGTGAACGATGCCTCGAACATCAAGATCGTCCTGACGGCGGTCGAGCCCGGAACCGGCCGAATCCAGGCGATGGCCCAGAACACGAACTTTGGGGATCCCACCGATGCGGACCCCACGGCGACTCAGGTCAATCTGAGTGTGGGCACCTCACACGGTGGTGGGCTCGGGTTCCAGACCGGATCCGCCTTCAAGGCGCTGGTGTTGACCCAGTGGCTCAAGAACGGGAACACTCTCGCGGATATGGTGGACGCCAACCGTAGTGAGTTCCCGGCCCGGGACTGGACGATCAGTTGCGCCCCAGAAAACAGGGCGCTCTTCAGCCCCAAGAATCTCGACGGTCACGCCACCGGCCGGATCTCGGTGCTCGAGGCGACCCGCAAGTCCGTGAACAAGCCGTTTGCCGAGATGGGGACGCAGATGGACCTCTGCGATCTGGCCGCGACCGCGGAATCCATGGGTTTGAAGCAGGGTGACGGCTCTGCGCTGGAGATCGTCCCGGCCATGGTCCTCGGGACCAACAACATCGCACCACTGGACATGGCGGCCGCCTTCGCGACCTTCGCGAACGAGGGAACCTTCTGCACACCAGTGGCAATCGAGCGCATCGTCACCGCACAAGGGGCGGAAATCGCGGTGCCGCAAACTGAATGCAACCAGGTTCTCGTTGAGGAAGTCGTGCGCGGCGTGAACTATGCGCTCCAAGAAGTCACGAAGCCCGGGGGCACTGGATCGGCGGCGGCGCTCGGGGGACGGCCAACGGCCGGAAAGACGGGAACCGCGAACGAAGACTACTACGCCTGGTTTACGGGGTACACGCCGCAACTATCCACCGCGGTGGCGATGGGTCACATCGAGGGCCTGATTCCCATGCTGAACGTGCGGATCAATGGACGCTGGTACGACCAGGTGTACGGTGGGCGCCTTCCCGCACCCACCTGGCGGACGTTCATGGCTCAGGCGATGGACGGCGTCGATGTTGAAGGGTTCCCGGCTCCGTTGCTGCAACGCACCGTCCAGGGCGATCTCAAGTCGGTGCCGGGCGTGGTCGGGCTCAGCGTGCAACGAGCGCAGGAAGTGCTCGAGGACGCTGGGTTCGCCGTCCGAATCGCTGGCGAACCAGTCTTCTCGAGTTCCGTGGCTGAAGGCAGCGGCGCTAGCCAGAGTCCAGGTTCGGGCGCGCGCGTTGTCCAAAGCTCCGTGATCAACCTGACGC
>JAKDIE010000143.1 GCA_030450655.1 Ruaniaceae bacterium | reverse complement strand
GAAATGCCGGATCAGCGTGGACTTACCGGTGCCCGCCTTCCCCGTCAGGAAAATGCTGCCGCCGCGTTGCAAGAGATCGAGCGCGTGGGCGAACTCGGAGGTGATCGTGATGCCGGTGTGTGGTGTGGGCGACGACGCCGTGCCCACAGGCAGTGTGTTCACGAAAGTTCCTGCAACTTGAGAAGATCGAATCTCCTTACACGCTACGCCACCTGCCCCTCGTCATGGTGCGCGAAGCGAAGCGGGATGGCTACGTACAGGACCGCCGCTCGCCCTTTGTCATGCTGCGCGGAGCGAAGCGGAGTCGCAGCACCCAGGCGCAACGGTTTTGCGAGGACCCTGAGCCTGGATCCCGCGACTACGCGCGGGATGACGAGCTAGGTACGCGCGGGATGACGAGTTACCTGACCGCCCCGGGCCCGAGGTGCGTGTGGGCGCGCGAAGTGAAGTGTTCGCAGGTGTTCGTCGGCCTGGATGGTAGCGAAGCTGTCCCGCTGTGTGAGTACCAGCGCGCCCGGTGGCGCCGGTGAGGCGTCTTCGTGCTAGCGGCTGCAAATGGTGACCAAAGGGGCGTCTTTGGTCACGAGATGCAGCCCGTTCTGCCAGGAGGCTGCCGGTGGCCGCCAATCGCATGAAGACCTGCCACAATCACGGACCCGCGAAAGGTGGCCGACTGGGTTGGTGACGCCGGTGAGGTGCCAGTGTCGGGGTGGGGCCGGGCAACCCCCGCGCGCGGCGGGTTCTGAGTCGATAGTTGAGGCGTGAGATCGCTAAGCGGCCCATAGCGATCCCACACCTCAACTACCGGACGGGAACGGTCGCGTCGGGTCGCTTAGCAATCTGTGGCCTCAACTATCTCCCGATAGGCGCGCACGCTCACGCCTCGGGCCGCACCGTCGCCATCCAGGCCGAACGAACCCGCGGCTTCACACGCGGTGCGGACGCTCAACTGCTGGCGTCCCGTACGCCCGTCCCTGAGATCCAGGACGCCTCCGCCGCGTGGCATCCCTGATGCCTGGATCCCGCGTCTACGCGCGGGATGACGAGATTGGTACGCGCGGGATGACGAGATTGGTATGCGCGGGATGACGAAGGGCGAGCAGCGCGGGATGATGAAGGGCCGGACCGCTCCCCAACACGCGCGGGGCAGGGTGGTGCTCCGCCGCCCCAACCATGCCTGCAACTGCCTTTGCAGTTCTCGTCGAACTTCAAACTGACATCCCCACTCAGTTGCACCTTTCACGCACGCTCCAACGCGAGTTGCAGTTCACGCCGAACATGAAACTAAACCGGGCATCCAGTTGTAATATGTGCCAATGGATGCACGTCGCTACGTCGATTCTCAGTTCGGAAGGGCAACCGCCGAGCCGGGCAACAAGGACGCCTTCACCTACTACCTGCCTCGGGCAATTCCCCGCGAGCTACCAATGCCTTCGCACGTGATCGCAGAGCTGTCGGACGCTGATGCTGCCCTGGGGCATCTCCAGGGCCTTGGGATGATCATCACGGATCCGAGCGTCCTCATTGGACCGTACCTTCGGCGCGAAGCCCTCGCCAGCTCGCGCATCGAGGGAACTCACGCCTCTCTCTCGGACGTGTTTCAGGCAGAGATCGATGAGTCCGCCCGCAACGATGACACCTCGGAGGTGCACCGGTACCTCGAGGCAACGGATCTCGCGCATCGACTTGCACGGGATCTACCCATCACGCAACGGCTCATCCTCCAGGTACACGAGACCCTCTTGACTGGGGTTCGTGGCGAAGAGAAGTCACCCGGCGAGTTCAGACGCTCACCCGTGTGGATCGGCGCAACTGGCGCTACTCCCAATTCCGCCGTGTTTGTCCCTCCCGTGCACGCGCACCTTGGTGATCTTCTTGCAGATTGGGAGATTTTCGTCAACGACGACGGACGCTCGTACCCCGCGCTCATTCACGCGGCCCTGATGCACTACCAGTTCGAGACGATTCACCCCTTCCTGGACGGGAACGGCCGGGTTGGCAGACTTCTCATCAACCTCCTCCTGATGGACCGGGGACGCCTGGACCTGCCCTTGCTCTACCTCTCGAATTACTTCGAGACTCACAGGGACGAGTACTACGCGCGCCTCCAGGGTGTCCGGGAGGCGGGCGATATCGATGCATGGCTCTCATTCTTCTTGCGTGCAGTGAAGGCTCAGGCGGAAGACGCGATCGGCCGGTCCCGCAAGCTCGTGGAAATCCGCGAAACGTACACGCGCGAAGCGATGAAGGAGCGCTCGAACCTTGCCCGGTTGGTGGACCTCGTGATCCGCAATCCGTACGTGACGGTACGGCATGTCCAGCAGCGGCTCGAGTTGACCAACCCGGGGGCACGAAAGCTGATCAAGAACGCCGAGGCCCGAGGTTGGCTCAGGAGCCTCGGAACTCGCGGAAGGGGTGGCCGTGAACACTGGTATGCCCCAGAGATCTTCGAGATCATGGAGCGCCCCATGGACTATACCGATTAACCCCGACGACGTCCGCCGTTACCACCCACACATGGCAATAGCCACGTTCGTGGTCACCCCTCGTCATGCTGCGCGGAGCAGAGTGGGATGGCGACGTACAGGGCCGGCGCTCGCCCTTCGTCATGCTGCGCGAAGCAGAGTGGGACGGCTACGTACAGGGCCGGCGCTCGCCCTTCGTCATGCTGCGCGGAGCGAAGCGGAGTCGCAGCACCTAGGCGCAACGGTTCAGCGAGAACCTCGAGCCTGGATCCCGCGTCTGTGCGCTGGCAGTCACCGATCCACCCCCACGCCACGCCGAGGGACGCGATCGCTTCGGAGCGAAGGCGCTCCAGGTTCTGTTGGTTCAGCGTCGATGACCAACCGGTAGCCCATAGCGCGGAGGTACCTCGCAATGGTGGTGATCCTGAGATTTCCGCTCGAGTTCAGCACCTGGGACACCCTTCCTTCGGTTACCCCCAGCCATTGCGCGAGTTCCCTCTGCGTCATGTGCGACGACTCCATGGACTTCGCAAGCAGGTTGGCAACCCGCACTTCAGCACGGGCCGCAGCCATTTCACGCCGGCCTACGGCCGTCTGCTCTTCTCGCTCGACCGCGGTCTGCCGAGTCTCAATGCCTGTCATGAGCCAGATCCTCCTCCCTCACTTCGATAGATCGTGCAATGTCCTCCGGCGAGGTTCTCTGGCTCTGCTTGCCGAAGTAGTGGCCCACTCGTATGTACTCATCGAAATCGTCCGGGAACGCGATTCGCGATCGCCCATCCCACGAATAACCGTGATCGGCCCCAAGCTTGGGGGAGTAGGTTCCGTCTCCGGGAGTGTCGAAGAAAGTCACCCGCAAAGCCTCAATCTTGAACTCCCAAATGCCCGCATCAAGGCGGTTGTACCCTTTCGAGAGCTCGCCGTTCTGCGCCAAGTACTCAACGGCGGCAAGAAATCTCTGCCGAACACGTGCCTGCCCTTCGTCTGGAAACTCACTCTCGTGGGGGTCCTCCCACATTCCACTGCTCAGCAGCTCGAGCAACTCCGTAACGGGTGACGTCACACCGACAGCCAAGACCGCACACGCCACCTCGTGGTAATCGCCGTTCGCGAGAACCGTTCGCGTAACTTTAGTCAATCCTAAACATCCCTCGTATGGCCGTCAATTGAAAGTGGCAGCGCCTTCCGGGTTGCACCGGGCGCGTAACGCCACCTTAGGTGGAACCACTGACACGAAACCGTCATTCAGACGATCTGTGGATATCTCAATGCGCTTGAGGCCCCTTGACGTCGTAGTCCTCACTCATGGCATGACCTGCTCGAACACGGCCGACCAGATTGGCAGTGCGCCATTGACCTCAATCAACGGCAACGCCGAGCCTCCACCGCGCCGCTCGCCCTTCGCCATGCTGCGCCGCCCACCGCTCGTCATGCTGCGCGGAGCGAAGCGGAGTCGCAGTATCCCGGCACAACGGTTCAGCGAGAACCCTGAGCCTGGATCCCGCGACTACGCGCGGGATGACGAGAGTTGCGGAGTGCGGGATGACGAGTTGCCTGACCGCTCCCCACCCTCTTGTCGGATCTCGCCGTGGTGCTGCTAGAGTCCCGCAGCGCCCCATGCCTCATCGACGAGTTGATTGAGGATCGGGATCAAAGTGGGGATCTCGGTCGTCGTCGCCCGCCAGAGAATTTCGTAGTCGATGTCGCCGTACTCATGGGCAAGGACATTCCGCATTCCGACGATTCGATCGAGCCCCGGTACTCGGGCAGCGGTGTCTGCATAGTCTCTGCGGAGTCGCTTCAGCGCCTCGCCCAAGATCTCCAGCTGGCGCTCGATCGCTGAGCGAATGACGAGGTCGGAGTTGAATTCTGCCTTAGTCCTGCCGCTAGCGAACTCACAGACGAGCTTGGCCGCTTCCGCCGCATCCCAGAGATGCGCACCTGCCTCACGCAGCATAGACGTCCTGCGCACTCCCGAAAGCAGCCGCTTTGAAGAAAGGGTTCTTCACCGAGCGTTCCATGACTAGGTCGACTCTCCGTCCAACGATTCGCTCCAACTCAAACTTCAGATCGAAGTAGTCGTGGAACAAATTGTCCCGCTCCGGCAGGAAAGTGACGAGGAAGTCAATGTCGCTCGTCTCTGGATCGAACCGATCAGTGAGCACGGACCCGAAAATGCGAAGCCGTTCCACGCCAAACCTTTCGCAGGCGCCCCTGATTGCGTCAATGTCGAGTAACACGTCGGCTTCCATACATCCAGTCTCCCAGATCGGGCGCGACTCAACTAGGCCCTCCATTTCGCCTTCGCGGATGGCGTCGATGCCCAGTCGGTAGCACATAGTGTGGAGGCGCCTCGCGATGGTGGTGACGCTGAGATCTCCCCTCGACTTCAGCACCTGGGAAACCCTTCCGTCAGTGGGCCTGGATCCCCATGCTTCTATGTGCGTCAAGGGGTGGGCGTGCGGCCTCCGAATGTGGCCGCAGGTGTACGTCGGCCGGGACCGGCCGAGTCCCGGGCC
>JAKDIE010000142.1 GCA_030450655.1 Ruaniaceae bacterium | reverse complement strand
CGGACTTCGGCGCCGTGGCGGAACTCGTGGGCAAGGGGTTCGATGCGCGGCCCGAGGTGTTCGCGCACAACCTCGAGACCGTGCCGCGCATCTTCAAGCGGATCCGGCCCGCGTTCACGTACGAGAAGTCGCTGCGCGTACTCTCGATGGCGCGCGCTGCCGAACTGGTCACGAAGTCGAACCTGATTCTCGGAATGGGTGAGCGGGACGATGAGGTCGAGGCCGCGATCCACGATCTGGCGGACGCCGGCTGCGACATCCTCACGATCACGCAGTACCTGCGGCCCTCACCCCTGCACCACCCGATCGACCGTTGGGTGAAGCCGGAGGAGTTCGTGCACTGGTCCGATATTGCGCGGGCGGCCGGATTCAAGGGCGTGATGGCCGGGCCGCTCGTCCGCTCCTCGTACCGGGCCGGGCGGCTCTGGGTTTCGGCGATGCGCGAGTGGGGCCGCGAACTGCCTGCGCACCTCGCCCACCTCGCCGAGGGAGCCGACGAACCGGCGCGCCAGGAGGCCTCAAGCCTCGTCGCAAAGTACGCGGCCCGCGCAGTCTAGGGCTCGCACCCCATGCCATTGTCGCCGCGAACAATGGCTCACACGGCGCATGATCGAAGAGTTCTCCCGTGACCATCGACACGCCGCTTCAGCGCGGCGTCGTACAGTACTCCCATGGCTGATGTTTCCGTACGCCCCGCACTGCCCGAGGACGCGCCCATCATCGGCGCCATCCATGCCGCCAACTTCTCCTACCTGATCAGGATCGGCTCGGGTGAGACCATTCACCTCGATCCCTCTTCATTCGAGGACCAGTGGGCTGAGGCGATCGAGGAGCCGCCGAGCGCGAAGCACCGCACGATCGTTGCACTGGACGATTCTCGGGTGGTCGGGTTCGCCGCGATCGCGCCCACCGAGGAGTTGATTCCCGACGCCGACGGCGACGACGGCCCGCCCGCCGAGATCGTGGCGCTGGAGGTGGAGATCGGCGATCGACGCAAAGGCCACGCCTCACGCCTACTCGCCGCGTGCGCCGACATCCTCCGCCAGACCGGCGCGACCTCCGTTCAGTTCTGGTGTGTGGACGGCGATACCTCGCGCGAGAAGTTCCTCACCACGGCCGGATTCCAACCGCGTGGCGTGCGCCGCACGTACGACCTCGGCGGGGGAATGCTCACTGAGAACGCCTGGCACGCGACCCTCTAGCCCGCTGGGGAGCGCGCTTAGTCGAGGAGCGCGTCGAGTCCCACGGTGAGACCGGGCAGACCCGTCACCTTGCGGACGGCAAGCAGCACGCCGGGCATAAAGCTTGAGCGGTCGAACGAATCTGCGCGGATCGTCAGGACCTCCCCAGGGTTACCCAGCAGGATTTCCTCGTGCGCCACCATCCCGGCGAGGCGCACAGCGTGCACGCGAACGCCGTCGATCTCCATTCCGCGCGCCGCGAAGCCCTCCTGCGTGGCATCCGGCACCGCGGGGAGCCCTGTGCGTGCGGCGGCGATCCCACGGGCCGTGTGCAGCGCGGTGCCAGAAGGCGCGTCCACCTTGTTCGGGTGGTGCAGTTCGATGACCTCGACGGATTCGAAGTGGGGCGCGGCCAGCGCGGCGAAGCGCATCGCCAGGACGGCGGAGAGCGCGAAGTTTGGCGCGATGAACGCGTGCCCGTTGGCCTGCTGGGCGTGCTCGCGCACGCGCTGGAGCGCCTCCTCGGTCCACCCGGTGGTGCCAACGACGGCCGCGACCCCCACCTCCAGCAGGGCGTGCACGTTCGCTTCGCTCTGGCTCGGAATCGTGAACTCCACGGCCACGTCGGCGAGGCCTGCGAGCGAACGCGGATCGTCTCCCTCGTCCAACCGTGCCACCAGTTCGAGATCGGAGGCCCCCTCCACTGCAGCGCAGACGGTCTGACCCATGCGCCCCGCGGCGCCAATGACAGCAACTCTCATGGCCCCAAGCCTAATGCGCTCCAGGCTCGTCATTCTGCGCGGAGGTGGGGTTCAGTGGAGGCTGTCACGAGGGTGAGCGTCGTAATGGTTCCGCCCGCGCGCGTGCCGCGCGGCTCAGTCACCTCGAGCGCGAGGATCTCGGGGCGGGACGTGAGGCGGGATAGCGAGGCCACCACGTCCGTTGCGTTCGCGTGATCGTCGAGCGAGCGGTCCTCGACCAGATGGCGCACTGCGAGCCCGCGCCACTTCTTCGCCATGTGGGTAATGACCTTACGCCCCGCCGCCCGTTCTTCGACGACGGCGATCTCAAGAACGTTCGCCGCCGCGGCTGGGAAGGCGGTCCGGTATGCACCCGAACGGCAGTCCACGATGGTCACGCCAGCAAGTGTGGGAAGTGTGGCCGCGAGACGGGGACGCCACCACGCGGACATGCTCCCAAGCGGAGGAAGTGCCACGCCCATGGCGAGCCGATGGGTGGGGATCCGGTCGCTGGGCCGCACGAATCCGAAGAGCGCCGAGGAGATCCAAGTGCCCTCATTGAGGCGGCCGCGCGCGTCGGCACAGAGGGTCGCCGCATCGAGGTTGTCGTAGAGGACACCCGTGTAGATTTCGATCGCAGGAGCGCAGGGTGCGGTCTCGAGCGCAAGGTTGAGTGCGGCGTCGGAGGCAGACTTCTTCCCGAGACCGAGAACTGCGGCGGCCCCGGCACCCGCGCCGAGCGCGCAAAGTGAGTCCATTACCTCGCGCCGCGCACCCGCCAACTCGGGGAACAGCAACGCAGAGTGGTCAAGAATCGGCCCGAATGAGGGCGCAGTCTTCCCCCCCGAGGGCGGCAACCAGATCAGCACGCAGGGCCGACCGTGACCACCGTGGGATCGCCCTGAGTGAGGTCCGCGACGACGTCCCGGATGTCTGCGGTGGTGACGGCGCGGTAACGAGCCAGGACCTCGTCCACGGAGAGCAGTTCACCCGTGACGATCTCCGCGTTCCCGAGGCGTGACATGCGCGAGGCCGAGTCCTCGATCCCGAGCACGAAGCCGCCGCAGATCTGGCCGATGGCGCGCTGCAACTCGGAATCCGTCACCTCGCGGAGCCGCACCAACTCGGAGGCCAGGAGTTCCGTCACCTGTTCGGCCTTCGCCGGAGCGCAGGCCGCGTAGGCGCCAAATAGCCCGGCTTCCGCGTACGAGGACGAATAGGCGTAGGTCGCATACGCCAGGCCACGCTTCTCGCGCACCTCCTGGAAGAGCCGCGAACTCATCCCCCCGCCAAAGACTGTGGAAGCCACGTTCAGCGCGAAACGACGCGGATCACTGTGTGCGAGACCGCGCCCACCGAGAATGATGTGCGCCTGCTCGATGGGCCGTGCAATATCGAGGTGGACAGCGGGGGCATAGATCGCGTCCGTGGCGGACCTGCGTGCGGCGGGACGCGCATTATCAGCCAGATCCCACCCCGCGCGATCGGCTCCAGCGCTCACCGCGCGCAGCACGTCCTCGTGGGTCAGTGAACCCGCGGCGGTGATGACAAGCTCGCTCGGCACGTAGGTGCGCCGGTAGTAGTCCACGACGTGGGCGCGGTCTAGCACTGCGATTCGGTCCGGTGTTCCACCGATCGGACGTGCCAGCGGGTGCGGAGCCAGGACGGCGTCGGCGAAGGCATCGTGAATGACCTCCGTGGGATCGTCCGCGGACATCGCGAGTTCTTCGAGAATCACTCCGCGCTCGAGTTCGAACTCCTCCTGAGTGATGAGGGAGGAGGTAACCATGTCCATGATGACGTCAATGGCCATCTGCGCATCCGCGTCGAGCACGCGCGCGTAGTAGCAGGTGTAGTTCTTCGCGGTCGCGGCGTTCGCCTCTCCCCCGACTGCGTCGAATGCCTCAGCGATGTCCAGCGCGGAGCGAGTGGGCGTGCCCTTGAAGAGCAGGTGCTCAAGGAAGTGCGTGGAGCCAGCGTGGGCATCGTCCTCGTCGCGACTGCCGGCCGCAACCCAGGCGCCAATGGAGACGGATCGCGCACCGGGCACGGTCTCGGTCAGCACCCGAATCCCGCCGGGCGCGATCGTCCGTTGGATCGCAACGCCATCGGCGTCAATCGTGAAGGCGGTATCGGACCCGAGGGGCATCACTGAGAACGGAGAGGGCATTAGGCAAGTCTAGATCCGCTTGCGCCCACTTCTGACACCGCCCCTACACGTAGTTGAGGCCAGTGATGCGCATCGGGCCCGATGCGCATCACTGGCCTCAACTTTCGGCGTGTAGAACTCGCCGAACAGTGCGATTAGCCCTCCGAGGACTCACCCTCGGGCTGGCGGCGGGTGCGGTTGCGCGGACGGCGCTCGCCCCGCTCCTCGCGGTCGCCGCCACGGTCGCCACGGTCGCCACGGCGATCGTCGCGCTCACGGCGCGGAGCCTGCTCAACGGTAGCGGCTTCGCCATCGATGACGACCCACAGCGAGAGCTTGCCGCGCGAATCGACCTCTGCCAGCTCAACCTCAACCTTGGAGCCGATCGGCACCACGTCGTCAAGGTTCTCGATCCGCTTGCCGTCCACGAGCTTGCGCACCTGGGAGATGTGCAGGAGCCCGTCCTTGCCCGGCGAGAGCGACACGAAGGAACCGAACGTGGTGTTCTTCACCACGGTTCCCACGAAGCGCTCGCCCACCTCAGGCATCTGGGGGTTCGCGATGGCGTTGACCATGTTGCGGGCGGCCTCCGCGGAGGGGCCATCGATCGCGCCGATGTACACGGTGCCATCGTCCTCGATCGTGAGGTCCGCGCCGGTCTCCTCCTGGATCTGGTTGATCATCTTCCCCTTCGGGCCGATCACCTCACCGATCTTGTCCACGGGGACGACGACGGTGAGCACGCGCGGGGCTGTTGCCGCCATCTCGTCCGGGGTGTCGATCGCCTCGTTCATGATGTCGAGGATGTACAGGCGGGCGTCGCGGGCCTGCGTCAGCGCGGCATCAAGCACCGAAGACGGGATGCCGTCGAGCTTGGTGTCGAGCTGAATCGCGGTCACGAACTCGCGCGTACCGGCCACCTTGAAGTCCATGTCGCCGTATGCGTCCTCGGCGCCAA
>JAKDIE010000141.1 GCA_030450655.1 Ruaniaceae bacterium | reverse complement strand
TTGGGCAAGCAATAGGGCCCCGGCAATCGCCGGGGCCCTACTGCGTTTCGCTACTTCACGTCTGGCAAGAGCCAGAGTGCGCCGAGCGGCGGAACCCGCAGACGCACGGAGAAGGGACGGCCTTGCCACGGGATCTCCTCAGCCACCACGCGGCCGAGGTTGCCCACTCCCGAGCCGCCGTACTCTTCGGCGTCGGTGTTCAGGACCTCGATCCAGTCACCGCCGTGGGGCAGGCCCACGCGGTATCCCTCGTGGGGGACGCCCGCGAAGTTGATGATTGAGACGAGGTGGCTGGAGAAGTCAGGGGTCTTCCGCAGGTATACGAGCGTGTTGTGATCGCCGTCGCCGGCCTCGATCCATTCAAAGCCCTCATGAGTGAAGTCGTCCGCCCACAGCGCAGGGATTTCCTGGTAGAGCTCATTCATGCGCGAGACCATTCGCGCGAGACCGGCATGGGTGGGGTTATCCATGTGCCACCAGTCGAGCCCGCGGGATTCGTTCCACTCTGCTTCCTGAGCGAACTCCTGGCCCATGAAGATGAGTTGCTTACCCGGGTGTGACCACTGGTAGGCGAACAGGGCGCGGGTGCCCGCGAGTTGCTGCCACCAATCCCCGGGCATCTTCCGCATTACGGAGCCCTTGCCGTGCACGACCTCGTCGTGGGAAATCGGAAGCACGAACTGCTCGGAGAACGCGTAAATGAGCGAGAACGTGAGCTCGCCGTGGTGGTAGCGGCGGTTGATTGGCAACTCCGAAAGGTAGCGGAGTGTGTCATTCATCCAGCCCATGTTCCACTTCAGCCCGAACCCGAGTCCGCCCACGTTCGTGGGGGCGGTGATACCCGGCCACGCCGTGGACTCCTCCGCGATCATCACGATGCCTGGCACCTTGCGGTACGCGGTGGCCGTTGTTTCCTGCAGGAAGCTGATCGCCTCAAGGTTCTCGCGGCCGCCGTGAGCGTTCGGCCGCCACTGGCCATCCTTGCGGGAGTAGTCGAGGTACAGCATCGAGGCGACAGCGTCTACACGCAGGCCGTCGATGTGGAACTCCTGCAGCCAGTACAACGCATTGGCGACCAGGAAGTTGCGGACCTCGCGCCGCCCGAAGTTGAAGACCATCGTGCCCCAGTCGGGGTGCTCGCCGCGTAGCGGATCTGGGTCCTCGTAGAGGGGGGTGCCGTCGAACCGGGCGAGGGCCCAGGCGTCCTTCGGGAAGTGTGCGGGAACCCAGTCGAGAATGACGCCAATACCGGCCTGGTGGAGCCGATCGACCAGGTAACGGAAATCATCGGGCACACCGAGGCGCGCGGTGGGTGCGTAGTAGCTCGTCACCTGGTAGCCCCAGGAGCCACCGAAGGGGTGCTCCGCGACGGGCATGAACTCTACGTGCGTGAAGTTCATTTCCTTGACGTAGTTCACGAGTTCGTCCGCGAGGTCCCGGTAGCCAAGTCCCTGGCGCCAGGATGCGAGGTGAACCTCGTAGATGGACATCGGGCCTGAGTGCGGATCCGTTTCCGCCCGGCGCTCGAGCCATGTGTCATCGCCCCAGGAGTAGCTGGAGGCCGTGATGACCGATGCGGTCGAGGGCGGAACCTCGGTGGCCTGTGCCATCGGGTCTGCCTTCTCCAGCCAGGAGCCGTCGCGGGAGGCGATCTCGTACTTGTAGCGGTGGCCGATCTCTGCGCCCGGGATGAAGATCTCCCACACGCCGGAGGCGCCGAGCGAGCGCAGGGCACTGAGCTGACCATTCCAGGAGTTGAAGTCGCCCTTCACTCGCACCGATCGTGCGTTCGGTGCCCACACGGCAAACGCGGCGCCGTGCACCTCGCCCATCTCTGAGGGGTAGGACTTCAGGTGTGCGCCGAGAACGGTCCAGAGTTCTTCGTGGCGCCCCTCTCCGATGAGGTACTGGTCCATTTCGCCGAGGCTCGACAGGAAGCGGTAGGGATCGTCCACCACGCTCGTCGTCTCGCCGTAGGTGACTCGCACGCGGTAATCGGGGACTGTGGAGCCCTCGACGATCGCCACCCAAATGCCATCACACTCGTGCGTTGCAGGGTACGAGGCGATCGGCGTGACGATCTCCACGGCCTCCGCGAGGGGCCGCAAGGTGCGTATCGTCACAGCGCCGTCGTACACGTGCGCCCCTAGCACACTATGCGGGTCGTAGTGGAGCCCGCGGGCCACTGTCGTGAGGTCTGATGGTTCCACTGGGTAGTACTCGCTCATGGTCTTACTCTCCCATTTTTTCGGTGCGGATGTCAGCGTCTATGTCACAAAGTAGCCGTCGAATTCCCGCGAGCGGGACATGTAGCCAGTCGGGCCGATTCGACGCCTCGTACACAGCCTCGTAGAGGGCCTTGTCGAGTTCAAGAGCGCTCATCAGTGCGCGATGGGCGCGCGGATCGTCGCCGGAAATCTCGGCGTATCCATCAAGGAAATCCGCGCGGGCGCGCGCAGCCCAATGCGCGTCCGTCGATTCGGAAGAGACCTGTGCGTAGTCGAAGGATCGCAGCATCCCCGCCACGTCCCGCAAGGCGAGATCGGGCAGACGGCGCTCGGCGAGCGGGCGGAGCGGCTCTCCTTCGAAGTCGAGAAGGATCCAGCCTCTGGCCGAACGGATCACTTGACCGAGGTGCAGATCGCCGTGAACGCGCTGAAAACGTGGCCACTCGGAGGCGTACGCGGCGGCGTAGACACGATCGATGAGGGCCGCAGAGTCCTGCAGCGCGGGAACGGTCGCGAGGGCGTGTGCCGCCCGCTGCCGCCACACGTCAAGGACTGTCCCGGGATCGCCGTCGGACTGCCCACACACCTGCGCGAGGAGCCCGTGGACCTCCGCGACCGTTGCCCCAAGCCCCCGTGCTTCAAAGGGCTCGCCCTGCCGAGCGGAGACGAGAGCGGTGCGCCAGGCGTCCTCGGCGTCGGCGATGTACTCGTTCGTCACCTGGAGGTGCCCTTCGCCTGCCGGATACGTCCCGTACACGGCGGAGACGAAGGTGGGCACGGCCCGGCAGCCAGCCTGGGTGAGGGCCTGGGTGAGCTCCACGTCCGGATTCGGGCCGTCCTGGAGCACCCGGAACACCTTGGTCATGACGGCGCCCTCGGGGAGTTCGCAGATCACGGACGTGTTCGATTGCTCGCCGGTCAGAACGCGCACCGGGACGGGGGATTCACGGCCGAGGCGCAGCGCCTGGAACCCCGGATCGCCGCAGGCGTCCCACACCCACTGCCCGTCCACGCGGCCCACCACCGCAACCCCCGGCGGAGCTTCCGGCCCTGCGGCGATCGGAACCTGATAGGTCACCGGAACCTCCGGAGCGGTGTCGGTGACGAACGCCAGCCGGTATGGCCCGCCGAGATCACGTACCTCGGCCACGCGCAGCTCCGCAGTGAGGTGTTTTGTGGCATACCACCTCTGGTGTGGCAGCCACGCGGCGAGTGCGCGAGCGAGGGTCATGCCGGGGATACGGCGAAGACGTGGGCGGTGGAGACGCGCGGGTCGAGGCGCACGAAGCCTTCGTCACCCCAGCGATACTCGGCGCCGGAGAGCTCATCGCGTAGCCGGAACGTGCTGCCGGATTCTCCGCCAAGGGCCTTCACGTCGAGGTAGACCATCGCTTCGTGGGTCGAGAAGGGATCAAGCGTAAGGACCACGAGGACCACATCATCCTGGCCGGATTCCGTGAAGCGGCCAGGGACGCGCCGTGAGAACGCGAGGACCTTCTCGTCCGAGGTGGAGTGGATCGTGATGTTGTGAAGCTGACGCAACGCCGGGTGCGCGCGGCGCGCGTTGTTGAGCTTCGTGAGGAGTTGCGGGATCCCGGTCTCGTGGGCGCGTGCCCACGGGCGTGGGCGGAACTCGTACTTCTCGTTGTCGATCTGCTCCTCGACCCCTGGCCGCGCTACGTTCTCCACGAACTCGTAGCCCGAGTAGATGCCCCACGTGGGTGCCCCCGTGGCGGCGAGGACCGCGCGCAATGCGAAGGCTGCCGTGCCGCCTTGCTGCATGAACGGCGTCAGGATGTCGTGTGTGGTGGGCCAGAATGCGGGCCGCAACACGTGTGAGGTCTCGGTGGAGATCTCTTTCAGGTACTCCTCGATCTCCCACTTTTCGTTGCGCCAGGTGAAGTACGTGTACGACTGGTGGAATCCGATCGCTCCGAGCGTGCGCATCATCGCGGGATTGGTGAATGCCTCGGCGAGGAAGACGACGTCCGGGTGATCCTGCCGGAACTCCCCAAGCAGGCGCTGCCAGAAGTCCAGCGATTTCGTGTGCGGGTTGTCCACGCGGAAGAGCGTGACTCCGTGGCTCACCCAGAGAGCGAGCATGTCGCGGATGGCGACGTAAATGCCCTCCGGGTCGTTATCGAAGTTCAGCGGGTAAATGTCCTGGTACTTCTTGGGAGGGTTTTCGGCGTAAGCGATGGTGCCGTCGCCGCGCGTGGTGAACCATTCTGGATGCTCGGTGACCCACGGGTGATCGGGGGAGCACTGGAGCGCGATATCGAGGGCCACCTCGAGGCCGAGTTCCTTGGCGCGCCCCACAAAGGTATCGAAGTCCTCGAACGTGCCGAGTTCGGGGTGGATCGCGTCATGGCCGCCCTCGGCGGAGCCGATGCCGTATGGGGAGCCCGGATCGCCTGCGCGGGCAGTGAGCGAGTTGTTGCGGCCCTTGCGATTGGTGGTGCCAATCGGGTGGATCGGGGTCAGGTAGACCACGTCGAAGCCCATCTCAGCAATGGCGGGCAGGCGGTGCGCGGCCGTCTCGAATGTTCCCGAGACCCAGCGGCCCTTCTTCAGATTGAAATTCGCGCCCTCCGAGCGCGGGAACATCTCATACCAACTGCCCGCGAGGGCGAGCGGACGGTCGACGGCGAGCGGGTAGGCGCGCGTGGGGGAGACCATCTCCCGCAGCGGATGCGTGGCGAGGGTTGCCGTCACGTCCTCGCTGGTACCGCCGGCGAGCCTCTCAGCGGGCTCCAGGGCGTCGTCGGCCAGCTTCGCCGCATCGGACTGCCCGCGCCGCTTGGG
>JAKDIE010000140.1 GCA_030450655.1 Ruaniaceae bacterium | reverse complement strand
AGGCCGCGGTCCTGCGTACATCGCGGGTTTCGGGGTGGCGCGCGCGCGTGACTACACGCACGTGATCGAGCTGGACGCTGATTGCTCGCACCGGATCGAGGACCTGCCGAGACTCATCGAGCGTGCCGCAGCGCCTGACCGGCCCGGAGTCGTGATCGGGTCACGTTGGGTGCTCGGCGGGCAGGTCGAGAACTGGCCACTGCGGCGCGAGGTGCTCTCACGCGGCGCCAACCTCTACGTGCGGGCGTGGCTCGGCCTCAATGTGGCGGACGCCACGGCCGGGTTTCGCGTGTATCGCAGGGACGTACTCGAGGCGATCGACTTGGCGGATCTCGCCGCGCGGGGGTACTACTTCCAGATCGAGATGACGTGGCGCGCTGCCGAAGCGGGTGCCACCATCGTAGAAGTTCCTATCACGTTCCTCGAGCGCCGCGAAGGCGTCTCGAAGATGGGCGGCAATATCATTACCGAGGCATTCCTCGGAACGGCCCAGCTCGGCCTTCGCGCGCGGCTCGGCAGTTCCGGCCGTAAAGTCTAGGCGCTGCGGCGGCTGCGCAACTGGCCCGTACGGAGCAACTCGAGGCGCTCGTCGAGGAGAACCTGTAGCTCTTCGCGGGTGCGACGCTCCAGGAGCATGTCCCAGTGGGTGCGCACGGGCTTGGCGGGCTTCTCCGGCTCCGGCTTCACCGCATCCTGGAGAATGGCCTCTTCGGAGCACCGGCATTCCCACACGGCGGGAATCTCGGCATCGGTCGCGAATGGAAGCTCCATGACGTGCCCGTTGGGGCAGTGATAGCGGGCGAGCACCCGGGGCGCGAAATCAACGTTCTCTTCGGACTCCATCGACTTGGCGCCGATACTCATTCCTCGCAGTGCGCGTTCAGCCACAGTTGGGCCTCCTTCAGGCAGATGGGTGGTTCCTAGGTGCTACAACACGCCGCGAGGAGAATTTGTTCCCACCGGGCACACAATACGCAATAACCGATAATGTACATTATGACATTTAAGAATCTGGGCCAATTACCCGCCGCTCCCGCGAGGTCCCCCACGATCAGGAGATGAACTCCAGAGCGGCAGTGATCGCCGCGGCCAGGTGTGCGTGGCGCGGAGGTTTTCTCGCGTCCAGATCCGCCCGGATCTCAGTGCGCAGCACGTGCCGGTACGTTCCCGCCTGACCCTCGGCCTCAAGTGCCGCCCGGAATGCCGGATCGATCTCGGCCATGCCGGTGTGGACCACAGAGATGGGCAAATCCCCCGTGGATGCGAGCCAGGTACGGGCCGTGGAATCGTCGCATGCAACGCGCACACCATCAATCCGTCCACGTTCTATAAACAATGGGTAAAGATGTGCGATGACCTCGAGCGGCTTCCCCTCCCTGGAGTTCAGACACACGGAACGCGCATGAGCAGGAGGTTCTAGGCGTGGATCCGCCACGATGAGTCCGCCAATCACTCCGAGATCGTCCACCTCGAGTAAGCCGGACTGGAGGTGCCGTGGCGGGATGACAAGTTCACCGCCGAGGCTGGCGACTCCTTCTTGAATTGCCAGGTACTCCCCCGCCGTCGCGCCGTCGAGCAGACCAAGATACGTGGACGTTGAGGATGGCCGCGGGTACCCAAAGTTGAGACCGCCGTACATCATCATCCAAAGAGATTCGATATCGCGCCGGTCGAGGGAAAGAATCGAGTTGAGTTGCGCCATCAGGCGCCTGACGCTCGTTTCGCCTGGCGGCGAGCGGCGAGTTCGTTGGGAACGATCTCAAGTGAAGAATTCTCGGAAGGAAGTTCGGCGAGAGAGCCCTCAACCTCGCGCCACACCCGCCCCACGGCAATCCCGAATACTCCTTGACCACCTTGAACGAGATCGAAGACCTCCTCGGCGTTCGTGCACTCGTACACCGATGCGCCGTCGGACATCAAGGTGATTCCGGCAAGATCCTCGATCCCGCGTTCCTTGAGGTGCTCAATCGCGGTGCGAATCTGCTGGAGGGAGACGCCCGTATCGAGAAGGCGCTTGACGACCTTGAGAACGAGGATGTCTTGGAAAGAGTAGAGGCGTTGGGACCCCGAACCCGCAGCGCCGCGGACCGAAGGCTCCACCAGGCCGGTACGCGCCCAGTAATCGAGTTGGCGGTATGTGATCTGTGCCGCACGGCACGCGGTGGGGCCGCGGTAGCCCGTTGACTCATCGATTCCCTGTAAAGGGTCGTCAAACAGCAACCCTTGGTGGGCCTTCGGATCACTGCTGCTCATAGGTACTCTCCTGACGAGATCATAGCCGCGAGAACATGATCCACGCTAGAGCGAGAGGCGCTCGGGTGAAGCGCGACACGCCGACCGTGACCAACCCTCAACCTCATCTTGATGTCTAGACCTGTTCGTTCTCGATGGCGGCGCGCACCAGATGGGAGTACAGCCGAGATGACGCTTCCGATAATTCGCTCGCGCGGGCGGAAGCGCGTTCCTTAGCGACAGTGGCGCTCTGCGCGCGCATTGGGGCAACGACTTGCTCGATCAGATCCGCGACACGATCGGCATTTGATCGCATCGCGCGGAGGTGACGGGCATCGATGCCGTCGCGCGCAAGTTCCTGCACGGCGTTCACAATGCCCACGCACTGTGCCGAGAATCGTCCGAAGCGGTCCTGAACGATGATCCCGGAGCGCACGAGTTCCTCAACATCGGCCGACGACGTTCCCGTCAGTTCGGCGAGTTCGCGCACGTTGATCCGCGCTCCCCCTGAGGGAGAGACGAGAGCGCCGTCGCGGGTAACCATGCGGGCGGCCCGGTGCTCGAGCACTTCATCCCCCGCGTCGAGGGCGTCAAGTTGTTCCTTGAGCACCTTCAAAGGAAGGTAATGATCGCGCTGCTGGGTGAGCGCGTATCGCAAGCGCGCGAGGTCGGCCTGGGAGAACTTACGGTAGCCCGATCCAGTCCGCTGCGGAGTCACCAGACCCTGATCCTCGAGGAATCGCACCTTCGAGATCGAGATAGCAGGGAACTCCGCCTTCAAGACGGAAATGACCGCGCCAATCGTCATGGTGGCCGTGTGGGACACGTCCTGTGGCCACGAAACATCCTGGGCGCGCGTGGGCTCAGCGGTACGCGCCAGTTCTGGTTGGCTCACTAATCATTCCTGCGTGGTGACGCGTGGAAGGTCAAGCGGTACTTGCCAACCTGGACCTCGTCCCCATTGGTCAGTACCACCGTGTCGATGCGTTCGCGGTTCACGTAGGTTCCATTGAGGGAGCCAACGTCCCGCACGAGGAAACCGCCGTCAACGGCCACGAACTCGGCATGCTTTCGAGAGACCGTGACATCGTCAAGGAAGATATCAGCGTTGGGGTGGCGCCCTGCCGTGGTGCGTTCCGAATCGAGGAGGAAACGCGCGCCGAGATTCGGGCCACGCTGCACAATGAGCAGTGCGGACGAGGGTGGTAGCGCCTCGACCGCGGACTGATCGCTGGTGGTGAGCTCTGAGTGCGCTGCCTCATCGACCTCGGCATTGATGGCGCCAAACTGCGATGTTGACGCTAGAGCATCGCGGGAATCTTGCTCGCTCATGTCACGTCCTTCCATTCTCTGCTCCATAGTCTACCGGGCCAGCGGAGAGACTGTCCCTAGTTGCTGGGTTGTGCATGGGTGAAGGTGGGCAATTCTGCGACGGAATGAATCTCCACGGACTCCTCCTGCGTGAGATTGGTGAAGGGGCCACGACTGCGAATCGTTGCAAGGATGCCACCCGGCATCTCGAGCGCCACCTGCATCATGTTGCTATCGCCGATCGCTCGGATGGTGTACGGGGAAGTGATTTGCGTGTCATTCACGTAGGTGACGCCCTCGCGCTGAACAATCGATGTGCGGCCGACGACGCGAACATCATTGATCTCAATCGCCTCCGCCGCGGCATTCCGTAGCTCCTGCACGAGGCTCACGAGAGATTGTCCGGGTAGTTGCCCACCCGCGTCGACGATCCGGATCTCGAGCCCTTCCCCAACCACGGGGACAACTCCGGCCTGGATCTTGCGCGCCATTTCCTGTTGCGCGGCCGCTTCTGCGGCTGCGGCGCGCGTGTCCGCGCCACTTTGGAGTTCCTCAAGTTCGCGTTGCAATGTGACCCGTTCATTGGTCAGTTCCGTGATGCGCGAGTCCACGTCGTCGAACAGCCTGACAAGCTCGGCCTCGGACAGGCTGTCGAGATTCGCCTCTTGCTCCTGGCGCATCGCCGAAACGATGAAGAAGATAACGGTGCCCACCAAGATGGCGATGAGCAGATTCATCGGAGTGACGGAGATTTTGCTGCGCGTGCGATCGGCCATGCTACGCCTTGAAGATGTGGCGTCGCAGCGCCGCCACGTTCGCGAAGATGCGTATTCCGAGGACCACCACGACCGCCGTGGTCATTTGGGAGCCAACCCCAAGCTGATCGCCAATAAACACAATGAGAGCTGCTACGAGAACGTTGAAAATGAATGAGGTGATGAAGACGCGATCCGAGAACATGCCATCGAGGTGTGCGCGCAGCGCGCCAACCATGGCGTCCAGCGCCGCGATCACGGCGATCGGGAGATACGGCTGCAGCGCCGGGGGGATGTCCGGCTGAGTCACGATACCGAGGACAACCCCGGCGATGATTCCGATGACGACGATCATGCGCAGCGCCTCCCTTCTGCCATCACGGTACAGGCTCCGCGAAGCGGAGGGCGGTCTCACTCGCCGCGGGTAGCTCAAGGTTCTCGGCCGTGTCCACGGAGACGCTCAAGCCAAAGGTGTCCCGGAGCGTGGCGATCTGCGAGGCTGCTCCCGTTCGAGCGAATTCGACCTGCAAACTGAGTGCGTCTCCGATCGCCGCGACCACGTACGGCGGCGCGAGCGGGGTGAGATTGACGAGGATCGCGGAGCCAGCGGAGCGAATGGCCGAGCTCGAGGACAGGCGCTGGCCGTTGATTGCGATGGCTTCGGCGCCCGATTCCCACAAGGCGTTCGTGACCACTTGCAGATCGTAGTCACGGACACGCTCGTTGGTGGTGGTGGCGTGGGAATCGTCCAGC
>JAKDIE010000463.1 GCA_030450655.1 Ruaniaceae bacterium | reverse complement strand
AAGCCATTGCCTCCATTGTCTAACACGCGGGCAACTGCTTTTCGCCCCGATGGTGATTGAAGGTGGGGTGCTGGTGGGGACTCGCGAAAAAGCCTTGCGCTGAGGGCCCCGCCCCTGGGACGCTCGTCCGCGTGAACATTGACATTGTCCAGATCCCGCTGCCGCACTCTGCGGAGGCGCCGGTTGACCCTCTCTACGAGGCATACGCGCACGTCTCGCGCGCCGAGGACATCCACTTCTACGGCAACGATGATCTCGTCAGCGACGCCAGGGAGTACTTCATCGAGGATGCGAACCAGAAGTATCAGCGCACTGCGCGGTGGGTAGCGTTCCCGGCCGGCGAGCGAGCGCCCGAACGCGCGGTGGCCATCGCCGCCATCGACTACCCCGTTGCTGATAACACCCACCTGGCATACACGTGGATCGTGACTCATCCGGAGTGGCGTTCGCAGGGGATCGCGACAGCGCTCCTGCCCACAATCGAGGAGTCGCTGCGGCACTCGGGCCGCACCACCATCCAGGTGTGGAGCAACCACTCCCCGTACCGTGGCGAGGATGGGCTCGAAGCCAAGAGTGGCGTGGGCCGCGTGAACCCCGCGGAGCCCTCGGCTCGCTGGCTCACCGCGCTTGGCTACGAGCTCGAGCAAACCGAACGCCACTCTGTCCTGGACATTCCGGCCGACGACGATCCGTGGTGGCGCGAGCTTAGGGCCCGACGAGAGAAGGACGCGGCAACGGCCGGCGCGTTGTACGAGCTCGTGCAGTGGCAGGGCGCGACCCCGCCCGAATCCCGCGAAGATTACGCCCGCCTGCGGGAGCGGATGAGCGTGGATGCGCCCGACGCCGATCTCGACTTCGAGGAGGAGAAGTGGGACGAGGAGCGCATCGCGGATAGGGACGCGCGCACGGCCGAGATGGGACGCGGCGCGATCATGACGGCGGTGCGGCATGTGCCCAGTGGGATTCTCGTTGCCTACTCCGAGCTGTACTGGCCGCTCGAACGGCCTGCCGGGGTGTGGCAGTTCGACACGTTTGTGCACGGCGAGCACCGCGGGCACCGGCTCGGCGCGCTCGTGAAGGCCGCGAACCTGCAACTGTTGCGCGAGGTGAACCCGCTGTCACAGCGGATCCACACCTGGAACGCGGGGGAGAACGAGCACATGCTCGCGATCAACGTGGAGTTAGGATTTGCGCCGCGTTCGGTCGAGGGTGGCTGGCAGAAGCGCGTCGCCCCACCCGCGCTCTGATCGAACCCGGGGTTATGCGTCCCTTAGTTCTGCAAATGGTGACTATAGATCCGTCTATGGTCACCATTTGCAGAACGTTCGTCGAGAAGAGGACTGCCACGGCCACCATGGTGTGAGCGGCCGTCCCTCGTCATTCTGCGCGGAGGGCGTAGCCCGGAGTCGCGGAACCCAGGGCTCAGGCGAAGTTGATGACCTCTTCGAGGCGTTCCAGCGCCGCGTCCCACAGCCGCGCCATGGCCTCGCGCTGCTCGTCGCTACCC
>JAKDIE010000139.1 GCA_030450655.1 Ruaniaceae bacterium | reverse complement strand
CCCCACCACCCACGCTGCACACGATGCTGCGGCGCACGATCACTCCGCACACGGTAGCGAGACGGACCCCGCCATGCTCGGCGGGCACGATCACGGGGGCGAGGACACCTCATCCCCCACAGAGAGGCGCACGGCGGACCTCCGCCGCCGCCTCATCGTCTCCGCGATCCTGGCCGTCCCTGTGGTGATCCTCTCGATGATCCCGGCCACCCAGTTCCCGGGCTGGCAGTGGGTGGTTGCGGCCCTCGCGCTCCCCGTCGCAACGTGGGGCGCCTGGCCCTTCCACAAGGCCGCGTTCAATGCCGCGCGCCACGGCAGTTCCACGATGGACACTCTCGTGTCCCTCGGCGTGATCGCCGCCACCACATGGTCCCTCTGGGCGCTGCTCCTCGGCGGCTCCGGCGAGATCGGCATGACCATGGAGATGACCTTCATCCCCCGTGCCAGCCACGCCGGCCACTACCCGGAGCTCTACTTCGAGACTGCCTCCGTGGTCGCCACGTTCCTGCTGGCCGGCCGTTACGCAGAGGCCCGCTCGCGCCGCAGCGCCTCGGACGCGCTCCTGACACTGCTCGACATGGGGGCCAAGCACGCCACAAAGATCGAGGGCGAGGGTGCTGCCCGCCGCGAGATCGAGGTGCCGATCGATGCGCTCCAGGTGGGCGATCAGTTCCTCGTGCGCCCAGGCGAGAAGATCGCCACGGACGGCGTGGTGGTCTCGGGGGCATCCGCCGTGGACACCTCACTCCTCACCGGCGAATCGATTCCGGTGGAGGTTGCCCCCGGCGATGACGTCACGGGCGCCACCATCAACGCCTCGGGATCGCTCACGGTCCGCGCCACCCGCGTGGGTTCGGACACACAACTCGCGCAGATCGGCCGCCTCGTCTCGCAGGCCCAAACCGGCAAGGCCCCCGTGCAGCGCCTCGCGGACCGCATTTCCGCAGTGTTTGTGCCGATCGTGATCGTGATCGCGATCCTCACCTTCGCCGCCTGGTTCCTCTGGGGCCCGAACCTGCAAGCGGCCTTCACCGCCGCCGTCGCCGTCCTGATCATCGCCTGCCCCTGCGCGCTCGGCCTCGCCACCCCCACGGCCCTGCTCGTGGGATCGGGCCGCGCCTCGCAGATGGGCATCCTGATCAAGGGCCCGGAGATCCTCGAGTCCACGCGCCGCATCGACACGATCGTGCTGGACAAGACCGGCACCCTGACCACCGGCGTCATGACCGTCTCGGGCGTGCGCCCACTCAGCGGCGCGGACCCCGCCGAGGTGCTTCGCTACGCCGGCGCCGCGGAGTCCAGCTCCGAGCATCCCATCGCCCGCGCGATTGTTGAGGCCGCCCGCGAGGCCGGAACACTCCCCGAGCCGTCCGAGTTCTTCAATACCGCGGGCCTCGGCGTGAGCGCTACGGTCGCTGGCGAGCGCGTGGTGGTGGGCCGCCCGGCGTTCCTCTCAGACGCGGGGATCGATGGGGCCGACGACGCCGCGGCACTCGTTTCGGATTCCGGTGGCACCGCCGTTGTGGTGGGCTGGGGAGGCCGCGCCCGCGGCGTGATCGAGGTGGGGGATGAGCCCAAGGCCGAGGCCGCACAAGCAATCAGCGAACTGCGCTCGCTTCACGTGGAGCCAATCCTTCTCACCGGTGATAACGAGGCGGCCGCACACCGCGTGGCCGGCGAACTCGGCATCGAGACGGTGCACGCCGAGGTACTGCCGGAGGACAAGGTCCGCGTGGTCGCCGATCTCCAAGGCGCCGAGCGCGTGGTGGCGATGGTGGGCGATGGCGTGAACGACGCCGCGGCGCTCGCGCAGGCGGGCCAGCGGGGGCTCGGGATCGCGATGGGTACCGGCACGGATGTGGCCATCGAGGCCTCGGACATCACGATCGTTGGCGGAGACGTGACGCGCGTGCCGATGGCGATCCGCATCTCCCGCGCCACACTGCGCATCATCAAGCAGAACCTGTTCTGGGCGTTTGCGTACAACGTAGCGGCGATTCCGCTCGCCGCACTCGGCCTGCTGAACCCGATGATCGCGGGTGCCGCCATGGCCGCCTCGAGCGTGATCGTGGTGGGCAACTCCCTGCGCCTGCGCGGAGCCAAGTAGCGGCTACTCGGGCAACTCGACCGTAGGCTCGAGTTCCCGGAGCTTGCGATCGAAGGCCACCGCGGCACCGCTGGCGGTCAGCAGCACCCCCGTGAGAATGAGGATCCATTCCACGGTGACCACGTCCGCCAGCGGCCCAAAGATCAGCATTCCCAGTGGCATCGCGGCGGTGCCGATCATCCCGACCACGGAGAAGACGCGGCCCATGAACCGCTCCTCCGTGGCCAGTTGCAACGCGGTGATCGCCGGCGTATTGAACGCAGGAATCACCACACCACACAGGAACATCCACACCAAGTAGAGGACGAAGTTGATCGGGACGCCAAGGAGGATACCGATGACTCCGCACGCGGCGATCGCCAGGCCCGCCGTGGTGATCCTGCTCTTCAGCCCACCCCACGTGCCGATGGCGATCCCGCCGATGAACATGCCAATCGCAAACGCCATCTCTGCGGCGGCGAGGTAGAGCGGATCGTTTGCGAACGTGCGCGTCACCTGCAACGGAGTGAGAAACGCCAGGGGCGCGATCATGAAGTTGATGATGGCGAAGTAACCCATCAGGCGCCGTACGAAGCGGTGGTTGTGCACGTACGTCACGCCCTCGCGCAGATCGTCCAGACCGGACTGCTCGGCGGCGGAACTTGCGGCCGCATGCGCGGGAACCTTCACGAGCAGAAGAAGGATCCCGATCCCGATTGTGGCCGTCACGATGTCGATCATCAGGATCCACTCGATCGACGCGAACGCGAAGAGTGCCCCCGCGATCATGGGCGAGACCAGGTTGACGGCGGATTGAATCGATACGTTGTAGCCGTTGACTCGGCCCAGGTGCTCACCAGGCACGATCTGTGGAAGCAGCGCGCTCACGGCGGGCATCTGGATCCCTCCGCCGAACGCACGCAACGCCATCGCCACGAACACGAGCGTGTAGCTGCCGTGACCCAGCACGAAGGCGATCAGGAGGCCGAGGGTGGAGAGCGCCACGAGCGCATCGGCGCCCGCGATCAGGTAGCGACGGTTCATCCGATCGGCCAGCACGCCGCCGAATGGCATCAGCAGCACCATTGGCACGAAGCCGACGACGGTCGCAACCGTCATCATTCCACCGGACTGTGTGCCCATGGTGATGTACCAGAGCAGCGCGTATTGAACCAGGCCCGAGCCGAACAGCGAGACCGCCTGGCCGCCGAGGAATAGCGCCGTGAGCCGCACCCAGGCGCGGTCCTCTGGAGAACCGGGGCGGGCGGCGTCGTCGGGGATTGGCGGGATCGTCACGCAGGAACACTACGGCACCGCCGCGGGCCCCGGCTACCGAATTTCGACATCTCTCCCCGCTGCATCCCACCAGAAGTTGAGGCCAGGGATCGCTATACGGCGTATAGCGATCCCTGGCCTCGACTTTCCGAAAAAGGGGCGGAAGGCAGCGTCATGGGGGCGCGCCGGCGCCGGTCTAGACCTCCTTGAGGGCGGCCACCACTGCGGACAGCGAGTCCTTCGCGTCACCAAACAGCAGCTGGGTCTTCTCATTGAAGAGCAACTCGTTCTCGATGCCCGCGAATCCGGGGCGCATCGAGCGCTTGAGGAAGAACACCTGGCCGGCATAATCGGCGTCGATGATCGGCATCCCGTAGATCGAGGACTGCGGGTCCTCGCGCGCTGCGGGGTTCACCACATCGTTCGCACCCACCACCATCACGATGTCCGTGGACGGCATCTGGGGGTTCAGCTCTTCGGCCTCGACGAGTAGCTCGTAGGGAACGTTCGCCTCGGCGAGGAGCACGTTCATGTGTCCGGGCATTCGGCCCGCCACCGGGTGAATGCCGTAGACGGCGTCCACGTGGTGCTCGTCGCGGAGCGTGGTGACGAGCTCGGACAGCACGTGCTGCGCCTGCGCCACGGCGAGTCCGTACCCAGGAACCACCACCACCTTGCGCGCGTATGCGAGCGCGGTCGCCACGTCTTCGGGGGTGGCCCTGCGGACTGGGCGGTCGGACTCTTGGGTGGAGCCCGCCGTCGAGCCTCCCTTGAGAGCACCGAAGAGGATGCCGAGCACGGAGCGGCCCATGCCCTTGGCCATCGCGAGGGGCAGCACCGTTCCGGAGGCGCCCACGAGGATACCGGCCACGAGCATGAGCGTGTTCGGCATCGCGAATCCGGAGGAGGCAACCGCGAGGCCGGTGAAGGCGTTGAGCAGCGAGATGACGATCGGCACGTCCGCGCCACCCACGGGCAGAACGAAGAGGACTCCCGAGGCGAGACCGGCCGCGATGAGCGCGAGCCCCCACCAGAAGCTCCCCGTTACAGCGACGAACACGCCGAGGGTTGCGGTGATCGCCATACCGGCAAACATGATCAGCCACGCCAGCGGCAACACGATCGGGCGGGACGTCATGAGGCCTTGGAGCTTCATGAAGGTCACCACGGATCCGGCGAAGGACATCGAGCCGATCAGGATCGCGGCGGCCGTGGCGGTGGTGGCCACATACCCGGCGGTGCCGCTCCACTCGGCGAGCTCCACGAGACCCACGATGGCGGCGGCGCCACCACCCACACCGTTGAGGAGTGCCACGAGCTGGGGCATGTTCGTCATGGCGATCCGCCGCGCGACCGGCACGGACAGGGCCGCACCCACGATCACGGCGGCGAGGGCCAGCCAGCGCCGGAACCCACCGAACTCGGTCGAAAGGAACACGGTCACCACGGCGACGAACGCACCAAAGGCACCGAGCGCGTTGCCCTTGCGGGCGGTGCGCGGACCGGACAAGCCCTTCAGGGCGAGGATGAAGCAGACCGCGGCAAACAGGTAGAGGGCCGCGGCGACCTCGGCAGGTAGCAGGTTCACTTCTTCGCCACCTTCTTCTTGCCGGAGAACATTTCAAGCATGCGGTCCGTGACCCCGAAGCCGCCCACGAGGTTCATCGACGCCAGCACGACTGCGATGCTCGAGAGG
>JAKDIE010000462.1 GCA_030450655.1 Ruaniaceae bacterium | reverse complement strand
CGACGTTCAGCGCGATCCTGCGGCCCCGCCACGACTCGGGGACAACGAACGGCCGCCGGTAGAACAGCGTCTCGTCAGCGCCCAGCGCGCGCGTCACTCCTGATGCCACGGTCTCGATCGCGAACGGGACGGTGATGCTGCCCTCGTAGGAGTCCGGGAGCGCCTCGTTGCCGAGCGTGCCCCGCGCTGGTGTCACCGTGTACTCCCACGCACCGTTGAGGCTCAACCACTCGGCGCGTTGCAGCATCGGCCGGGGGTATTCAGGTAGCGGGTGAGGGTTGCCGATCGCTTGATCCGCCCATGGCGTGCGGAGCTTCGTGGAAATCGGCACCGACTCCTCCTCTGTCGCAGGCTGAGAAGGAGCCTAGCAGTTGCTATTCCTCACCGAGGCCTTCTTCGAGAAGTGCCGTGAGGGCGTCGTCGAACTCGAAGTCCGTACGGCCGAGGCTCGCCGGATCGTCGAGCGCGGCAGCGTTCGGCAGCAGGTCCGGGTGGCTCCAGAGTTGATCGCGCCCCTCGATCCCGCGCTCTGCGCTCACGGCAGCCCAGAGTGCTGCGGCGTCCCGGAGGCGGCGCGGCCTTAGCTCCAGGCCCACGAGAGTCTTGAATGCGTCCTCGGCAGGTCCGCCGGCCGCCCGGCGGCGCCGCATCATCTCCGCCAGCAATGTGAGGCTCGGAATCTGGCCGCGCGCGGCCTCGGTGGTCACGTGCTCCACCCACCCTTCGATGATCGCAAGGGTGGTCTCGAGGTTCTCCAGGCTCTCGCGCTGCGACTCGGTCATCTCCAGGGCGAACACGCCGCTGCCGAGGGCCGTGCGCAACTGCTCGGGATCCGAGGGGTCGATGGCGCGGAAGGCCTCCTCCATCGCGGGCAGATCGATCGCGATCTCCGAGGCGTACTTGCGTACGATCACGATCACGTGATCGCGCAGCCACGGCGCCGCGCCGTAGAGGCGCGTGTGCGCGGCCTCGCGGAGCGCGAGGAAGTTGAGGACCTCGTCCGCGGGGATCTCCAGCCCGTCAGAGAACGCATCCACGTTGCGTGGCACGAGCGCGGCGGAGCCCGGCGAACCGAGCGGCACGCCGATGTCGCTGAGGCCAAAAGTCTCGGAGGCAAGATGGGCGACGGCGCCCCCCAGTTGCATTCCGAACGCGGCACTTCCGAGGCGCTTGAGGAGTCCGGGGGCATTGAGCCCACCCAGTGAACCCATCGCCTGCTCGAGGGGGTCCTCACCGAGGCTGCCCACCTGATCGGAGAGCACGCCGGTGATCGCCTCCACGATGTGTTCGGCCACCGGGGAGGCGAGGTTCTGGAACACGGGAAGGGTCTCCTCCACCCACGCCGCGCGTGAGAGCGCCCGGCGCGTGGGAGTGGGTGCCACGAGATCCGTCACGGGATCCAGCCAGAGGTCCGCCATCTGCAAGGACTGCCGGATTCGCGCGTCCTCCGCCGCCGTCACCATGGGGTCCCCGCCCGAATGCACCTGTTGCCGAGCCACGTCCCGCGCCAGC